>VIKJ01000188.1 GCA_008080615.1 Chitinophagaceae bacterium
TTCTATTGGTGTTGCTGGGCATGCTGCCCGCAATGAAGGAGAGAATGCTTTATACAAAGCAATTAAAGATATTGAGTGGATTCAACATCATCGGTTTGATAAAGTGAGTGATTTGCTTGGTGAAGTAAAAATGACGGTTACCTCTATTCATACCGATAACAAACAACACAATGTAGTGCCTGCGCATGTTCAATTCTTAATTGATGTAAGGGTAAATGAGTTGTACACTTTCGAAGAAATAGTAGATGTTATGAAAGCCAATATAGATGCAACCATTATGCCTCGCAGTACTAGGCTTAAGTCTACATCAATTAGTTTAGAACATCCAATTGTACAATCAGGTATTCAATTGGGTAGATCTTATTATGGAAGCCCCACCACCAGTGATAAAGCGTTGATGCCATTTCCAACGCTGAAGATTGGTCCGGGAGATAGTGCTAGAAGCCATACAGCCGATGAATTTATTCATATTGATGAAATAAAGCAGGGGATTGAACTATATATTCAGCTATTAAAAAATGTATTATGAAGTTGTGGAGTAAAGCCAACACCAGCACTACAGAAATAGTAGAACAGTTTACAGTAGGAAATGATAAAGACTTTGATTTACTATTGGCTCCATTTGATGTATTGGGATCTATAGCACATACCAAAATGCTTGCATCTGTAGAACTGCTAACAGCAGAAGAGTGCTCGTTACTGGTAAATGCATTACAAAAAATTTATACAAAAGTAACCGAACCCAATTTTGTTATTCCTGAAGGGGTAGAAGATATTCATTCCTATGTAGAGTTTCTATTAACAGAGCAACTAGGAGATGCGGGTAAAAAAATTCATAGTGCTAGAAGCAGGAATGATCAGGTATTGGTTGATATTAAACTATTTCTAAGAGCTTCTATTGAAGCATTGGTTTTAGATACTCAAAAACTATTTGAGCTTTTACAAAAACAAAGTGAACAATACAAGGATCATTTATTGCCTGGGTATACACACCTTCAATTGGCCATGCCTTCCTCTTTTGGATTATGGTTTGGAGCTTATGCAGAAAGCTTAGTAGATGATTTGGTAATGATGGGTGCAGCTTATAAAGTGGTCAATAAAAATCCACTAGGTTCTGCTGCAGGATATGGTTCTTCTTTTCCTATTAATAGAACGCTAACTACTGATTTGCTAGGCTTTGAAACACTTAACTATAATGTAGTGTATGCGCAAATGGGAAGGGGCAAAACCGAAAGAATTGTTTCTACTGCAATGGCCAATATTGCAGATACCTTGGCTAGATTAAGCATGGATTGTTGTTTATACCTCAATCAAAATTTCAGCTTTATTGCATTTCCTCCAGAACTTACAACAGGTTCTAGTATTATGCCGCATAAAAAAAATCCCGATGTATTTGAATTGGTAAGAGCTCATTGTAATACAATTAAAGCACTTCCCAATGAGATAACCATGATCACAACCAATCTTCCCAGTGGTTATCAACGCGATTTACAATTATTGAAAATGCATTTATTTCCGGCAATTACCCAATTGCAACAATGCTTACAAATGGTTCACTTAATGATTTCGAACATTCAAGTGAAACAGCAAATTGTAGAAGATGAGCAATACCGATATTTATTTAGTGTAGAAGAAGTAAATAAATTGGTTTTAACAGGCGTTCCCTTTAGGGATGCGTATAAGCAAATAGGGGAACAAATAGAAAATGGTCATTTTCAATATTCCACACAGGTTAATCATACCCATGAAGGAAGTATGGGTAATTTGTGTACCCAACAAATTGCCCAACAAATGAATAAGGCAATGACTGAATTTGAATTTAGCAAACCCGCAACAGCAATACAACAACTTTTATCTTAATATTGTGCTCCATTAATTAAAAAACAATGAAATCATTCTTCTTTGCATTTATTTTAGCTGGTACTACATTAGTTGCTACTGCTCAAACAAAAACAGTTAAACCTGCTCCAAAAGCACCTGTAAAAACTGCAGCTGTTCCAACTATCTTAAAAAACGCAACAGATAGTGCCAGTTATGCATTGGGAATGCGCATTGCCCAGAATTTAAAATCTCAAGGATTGGATCCTTTAAATTTGGCCATTTTTCAAAAAGGAATAAAATCGGTGGTAGCCAGAAAAGCAGGGCAAGATTTTTTAGCCACCAATGGCAAAAGAAAGGGTGTTGTTACCCTGCCTAGTGGTATGCAGTATGAAATCATTAAAGCCGGAGCTGATACAGCGCCAAAGCCAACATTAGCCAGCAAAGTAAAGTGCCATTACCATGGTACTGTATTAAGCGGTGAAATATTTGATAGCTCAGTAGATAGAGGCGAGCCAATTAGTTTCCCTTTAGGCAATGTAATTAAAGGCTGGCAGGAAGCACTGCAACTAATGAGTGTAGGCAGTAAATGGAAACTATATATTCCAGCTGATTTGGCTTATGGCGATCAGCAAAAAGGAGATAAAATTGTACCGGGTTCACTTTTGATTTTTGAGGTTGAACTTTTGGGTATTGAATAAGAGGGGTAAGCCCCAACTACCCTTATCTTTGCCGTTCTAATGATTTAGCATTATGAACGAAAAATTTGTTGCAAGGATTGGCCAAGAATTGGCCGAAATTGAAAAAGCGGGTCTTTTTAAAAAAGAACGAATTATAACCTCTGAGCAAGGTCCTGAAATTACCGTTAATGGCAAACAGGTATTAAATTTTTGTGCCAATAACTATTTAGGCCTTTCTTCTCATCCAGCTGTAATTGAAGCTGCCCATAAAGCCATTGATACACATGGATATGGAATGAGTAGTGTTCGCTTTATTTGCGGCACACAGGATATTCATAAAGAGTTAGAACAAAAATTAGCCACATTCTTAGGTACAGAAGATACCATTTTATATGCAGCGGCTTTCGATGCCAATGGAGGCGTATTTGAACCTTTGTTTGGGGAGGAAGATGCAATTATCAGTGATTCATTAAATCATGCTTCTATTATTGATGGGGTGCGTTTGTGTAAAGCGCAACGTTTTAGATACGAACACAATAGTATGGCCGATTTGGAGGCTAAATTAAAAGAGTCTGCTGGCTGTAGAAGTAGAGTTATCGTAACCGATGGCTCATTCAGTATGGATGGAACAATTGCACAGCTAGATAAAATTTGTGATTTAGCAGATCAGTACGATGGCATAGTGATGATTGATGAATGTCATTCTTCTGGATTTTTAGGAGAAAAAGGTAGAGGTACACATGAATACAGGGGGGTGATGGGACGCATTGATATTATTACAGGAACATTGGGTAAAGCCTTGGGTGGAGCTAGTGGAGGATTTACTTCTGGACGAAAGGAAATTATTGAATTGCTTCGTCAAAGAAGCCGACCTTATTTATTCTCTAATACAGTGGCACCAAGTATTGTAGGGGCTTCTATTGCTGTATTGGATATGCTTACAGCCGCAACCACTTTACGCGATAAATTAGCCTACAACACACA
>VIKJ01000189.1 GCA_008080615.1 Chitinophagaceae bacterium
CCAAATAATGTATATGAACACCAAAGCTTTTGAGGGTATCAAAAAATTCCTGCGTGCCATTAATTATAGCTTCTAAAATTTGCCCATTGATGACCAATTTATTTCGGTCGATGGTTGAAGAGAACAAAATATTATCGGTAATTCCTATACACAATAAATCGTCTAAGTTCATGGCAATGGCATCCTGTGCAATGCCTTTCCAAACAGATAAGTCTCCCGTTTCTTTCCAATACAAATAAGCCAAGATACTTTTGGTTCCTGCCCCATCTGCATGCATGATATTTACAAAGTTTTCATCTCCACATAAAAAGTCTGGGTAGATTTTACAAAATGCATTGGCGTATAAGCCCTGATCTAGCTTTTGTATTGCAGCGTGTACTTCTTCTTTTTGTGCCGAAACTCCTCGTTTTGCGTATAAAGACATTTAAATTACTCGTTTTGATTAGTGCGCCAATGGCTGCAAATGTACTAATTAGTATGGTTTGCCAAATAAGGTTTGGCAAACGCCCATCAAGCCGTTGGCAAACGCTGTTTGCCAACTATGTTTAAACTTTCCTTCTTACTTTTGCGCCGATTATGAAGGTACATCGTGAACTGGTGGGTTCTTTACCCGATTTTAATAATGCAGTAGTTACCATTGGTACTTTTGACGGCGTGCATATTGGCCATCAAAAAATCATTGCCCAGCTAAAGGAGGAAGCTGCTCGCATAAATGGCGAAACGGTGATCATTACTTTTCATCCGCATCCTCGTAAAATTGTTTCTTCTGTACCGGGCGATATTAAACTTATCAATACACTTGCCGAAAAAATTAACCTACTAGAAAAAGCCGGGGTAGACCATTTGGTGATTGTTCCTTTTGACCATGTTTTTGCAAGCCTTTCTGCCGAAGCTTATATCAACGATTTTTTGTTCAAATTCTTTCATCCTAAAATAGTCATCATTGGCTATGATCACCGCTTCCGCTTTGGTAAAGGTCGTGTGGGCAATTACGCTTTATTAGAACAACGAGGAAAAGAACTAGGATTTGAAGTAAAAGAAATTTCTGAAGAACTAATGAATGAAGTGGGTATTAGTTCTACCAAAATAAGAAAAGCCATTCTTGAAAATGAAATTGAATTAGCCAATGACTTTTTAGGCTATGCTTATTTTTTTGAAGGCCTTGTAATTGAAGGAAATAAACTAGGACGCACTATTGGATATCCTACTGCCAACTTACATATAGGTACGGAAGAAAAATTGATACCGGGCAATGGCGTGTATGCTGTGCTCATTGAATTATTGCCTGATCAAAAAAATCAGGTCACAATAAACCAGGACACTAAAAATCAAGACGATCCCAACGCCTTAACTGGCAAGCTTTTCAAAGGCATGATGAATATTGGCATCAGGCCTACAGTGGATGGCAAAAAAAGAGTGATTGAAGTAAATATTTTTGATTTCGATGAAACCATCTACGACAGAACTCTGGTGATCTCTATCATTCATTACTTAAGAGGTGAAGTAAAATTCAATGGATTAGATGAGTTGAAACTTCAATTGAAAGCTGATAAAGAGCAGGCTAGTAAATTATTGAATGAAGATTAGATTATCATTTTTACTACGAACACTTTCTTGAATTTAGGTCATCATTGTTACCACGAGCGTGTTCATCAATTTAGTTCATAATCTTTACCACAAACTCTTTCATTAATCCTGCATCGGAAGTTCCGCCATCATGCACACCAATACCTCTTAGATTGTATTGATGTAATAATAGCAATACTTTTTCTACTGCAGCATAATCATATTTTCGAGCGGCTGAAACATAGTCTTTAATATAATAAGCGTTTACACCAATTGCAGCTGCAATAGATTGCTCATCATTCCCTTGCAACCCTTTTATTATATAGACCTTACTAAAAAAATTGTATATAGTTGGTAACAATAACTGAATAGGACCTGCCTTGGGATTGGATTCGAAATACTGAATAATCTTGATACTCTTGGCTAGGTCTCGCTGCCCAATGGCCAATTGCAATTCAAAAGCATTGTACTCCTTACTTACACCAATGTATTTTTCTACATCATCTTCTGAAATGGTTTTTTTAGCACCCAAATTCAACATGATTTTTTCTACTTCATTTTCTATGCGGTTTAAATCATTGCCAATATGATCTACCAGCATGTGAAGTGCTTTTGGATTAATTGTTAACCCATGTTCTTTTACAATATTGCCAGCCCATTCGGGCAATTGATAATCTTTTAATTTTTGGGTGGTAAATACTTCTGCTAACTTAGATTCCTTTAATTTTTTACCCAATTTACCTCTCGCATCTAATTTTTTTTCCTTGTGGCTCACTACAAAAACCGTAGTTGCCAGGGGGTTTTCAATATAGCCTTGCAATTTTTCAATATCCCGCATTTGCTGGGCCTCTTTCAGCAAAACAACCTGACGCTCCGCAAACATGGGATAGCGCCTGCAGGCATTTACCACTTCGGCCCAATCTGCATCTTTTCCATAAAAAATAGTGAGGTTAAAACTAGATTCTGCTTCGGATACAATTTTTTTCTCTGCATAATCCATCAGAATATCAATAAAATAGGGCTCTGCCCCTTCTAGCCAATAGATGGGTTTAAAGGCGTTTATTTTCCATTCTCTCAATATTTTATCGGCCGACATATTGCAAAGATGCTTGAAATTTTTGTTTTGGCACAGTTTTGGTTAATATACCACCAATTAGTATTTACCCTTAATATTTAAACTATTTTTTATGTCAAACGAATCGAATCAGCCGCAGGATAACCGTAAAGTAATTTATGGTGTATTAATTGCCGCATTGATCTTAACATGGGGTTATATCTTTTATGATAAAAGCCAAACCAAGGAGCAAGTAACACAGTTAGAAACCAAAATCAGCAATATTGATAGTGCTCGCGTAGCTATTCAGCAAGATTTCATGGATGTATCGGCTAAAGCAGATTCTTTAACCAAAGATAATTTGCAGTTACAAGGTGAAATGGCCGAACAGAATGTTCAAATTCAAAAGTTGAAAACAGATATTGAAAAATGCTACTGCATCAGAATTGGCTCAAGCTAAGAGCATGATTGGTGAATTGAATGGTAAAATTGATGGTCTCTTTGCAGAAATTGAAAAGCTAAAAGGAGAGAACACCCAATTGAACAATGCCAATGCGCAATTGAATGAAGAGAAAACTCAATTAACTACAGAAAAGCAAGGCTTAGAGCAGAATTTGAATACTACTAAAGTAGAAAAGAAACAACTAGAAGATAAAGTAGATGTAGCTTCTACCCTACACGCTTCTAATATTGGTATCACCGCTATTAGAGTAAAAGGGCCTGGTAATGAAAAAGAAACCAATACTGCAAAACGTGCCGATTTAATTCGTATTTCATTTGTAATTGATGAAAATAGAATTACCCCTTCTGGAACAAAAGACATTTATGTGGTGGTTACCGGTGCTGATGGAACAATCATTAGCGAGGGCACAACATTTAATACCAGAGACGAAGGCACTAAAGCCTATACCAGCAAGGTTTCTGTAAACTACGAGCAAAATAAAATTATCCCAGTTAGTTTCGATTGGAAACAAACAGAACGTTACAAAGAAGGTAATTACAAGATTGAGATCTATAACAATGGCTTTAAAATTGGCCAAGGAATTAAAACCTTAAAGAAAGGCGGATTATTCAGTTAGTTCAACCTAAAATATATATAAATAGAGCAGCCTCTTCGGGGGCTGTTTTATTTTAACCACATGTCCCGTCCTGAAATAATGATACACAAAATGTACATTATGCAGGAAAATCAAGAGT
>VIKJ01000028.1 GCA_008080615.1 Chitinophagaceae bacterium
CAAATTTTTCAGGGATCAAAAAATTACGGGCATATCCGTTTTTTACGGCTACCAGTTCATTTCTTCCGCCTAAATTGTCTACGTCTTGAATTAAAATTACTTGCATGGTTGTTTTTTTAGTCCCAGCGCCCAATCGATTATTTTGATTTGACTGTCCTCCCGGTTAAGGGGTTAGGGATGGTTAACTAATTGTTCTATTTGTATAAGTCTGTTACAAAAGGCATCAAAGACATCTGACGAGCTTTCTTAACGGCTTCTGTTACTTTACGCTGATACTTTAAAGAGTTACCAGATAAACGACGAGGCAATAATTTACCTTGCTCATTTACGAATTTCTTCAAGAACTCAATGTCTTTATAGTCTACGTACTTAATTCCGTATTTCTTAAAACGACAGAATTTCTTCTTTGGCTTCTCCTGCTTAATCGCAGTAAGGTATTTAATTTCGTTCTTTGCCATGACTATGCCTCCGTTTTATCAAGTTTAGCAAATCCGCCATTTCTCTTAGTGTAGTTGTACTCGACGGCGTATTTATCGAGACGGGTTACCATGTGACGCATAACTTGCTCGTCACGTAAAAGCTGAATTTTTAATTTTTCAATTCCTTCAGCAGGTAAAGTGAATTCCAATACCCAGTAAATACCTGTGGTTTTTTTCTGGATAGGGTAAGCGAGTGATTTCAATCCCCAAGGATTGGTATGCACCGTAGATCCGCCTAATTCGGCTATAAGATCTTGGTATTTCTTCTGAGAAGTTTTAAAATCTTCTTCAGACAAAACCGGTGTAAAAATCACCATCAATTCGTAATTGTTCATTACTTGAATTTTTTTGGTTAAAAATTGGTTTGTCCCAGTGGATTTCAACCGAGGTTGAAAAATCTGCCAATAACAGATTTGGGGCGGCAAAAGTAGGTATTTTAATGATTTTAACCAAATTAATTGCCTGCCATATCAATCATAGCACTCAATTCAGAGACCAATTTGTCTACATTTGAATCTCCACCTACACTCTTAAATTTCACTTTTCCATCTTTACCTATTATAAATTTAGTGGGAATTCCGTCTACTTTGTATTTAGAAATAACTTTATACTCTCCTGAATCATCTTTGGTGTCATATAATACATTAAATGTATATTTTTTGGATTTGATGAATTCAGTAACTTCTTTTTTACGTTGTTCCTGTGTTTCTTGATTCTCCCAAGTGTTAATGAATACAAATGCCACATCTTGGTTGTTTTTATATTTATCTATTGTTTTTTGCATTCCAGGGAAAGATGCTATGCATGGTCCGCACCAAGTAGCCCAAAAATCCACTACCACTACTTTACCTTTTAAAGCCGCTAATTGCACATCTGTGCCATCCAAATTTGTCAATTTAAAATCAACTGCATTTTCATTCATTAATTTTTTAGCCAAATCTTCTTTTGCCTTTTTATTACCTGCTTCTATTAATGCAGTTATTTTTTTATCAGCTTCAATTTCAGAATTGAATTCAATAATGAAAGCTCTCTTTAAAACTTCTTTAGTGATTTTCCCCGCAACGTTTTTTTCAACCATTGGGCTTAAATCTTTTATTAACTGACCATTGGTTAACACTTTTTCTGCGGATTGAGCATATCGGTCGTTGTAATCTGGTTGGTTCCATTTATTCATTTCACATCCAATACGAGCATATTTTAAAGATCCAGCATAATCCTTTAACTTATATAATGCATTTGAATAAGTATCTGTGTACATGGCGTAACTGTATTTTCGTTCTTTAAGCCACATATTTTCAGTTAATAAATCTGGTTTTGGCCCCTTTGGGTTATCTAATTCACTTTTTGCCCAGTCTACGGTATATTTTGATAATTGTTCTGACTGTGAATACATGGTGTCTTTGGTGTATGCCCATGTCCAAGCTAAATTGTTATATATACTCGCTTTATTAGCTGGTTCCAGAAGAGCAGTGTATTTTTCCAATATGTCAATGTCTACCTTTTTTTTATTGTTTCCATAAGCAGTTGCTAGTGACGAATACATCCTATTGTTGGCAAATTTTGTTTCGTCATCTTTTGAAGGATTCAGTGCGATAAATTGATTGATTGCTTCAAATCTTTTTTCAAAATCAGCAATCGCATTGAAAGCTATTCTTGCTTCGTTTTTTTTCCAATTACCTTCAGGAAATTTTTCTTTGAGTTGCTTTTGTATTGAGGTTGTTTTTTCTACTTGTTTCAATCGATTATAGTAAAATGAAATTATTGAATAGTCATTTTCATTTAAATTTTCAGTAGCAGCAAGTGCATTTAAATTTTGCAATATAATTGGCTCTGCATCTTTCTTTTTTGTTCTATTCAATAAGTTAAAATATTGTCCCATCATTTTAGTTCTTAAACTAGTATGGTTATCCCAATCTTTTTGTAGATAATTTAAAGCAATATCCGGATTAGTCTCAAGTCCTAGATAGGCTTGTCCAAAACCATTATAAATAATAGATGTTGCATAATTTGATCCAGCTACCATTTCCCCATTTTGGTCTGATACGGGAATGAGATATCCTTTACCCTTATTGTTATCTTTGGTTTCACCTTCAAATGCATTAAAGGCAATTGTCGTAGCATTTTTTGGAATAAGAAATGAACCTTTATAGATATTTCCATTTTGTGATGGAGTTATACTGATTACGCTGTTTTTATTGTCAATCCAATTTAAAAAATAAACTGTAAACTCTATTTCACTTTTACTATAAACGCCATATGTATACATAAGGCAAATAGTAATTTGGTTGGTTTCATGAATATATTTTTTTCAAATTAAGAATATAGTTTCTAATTGAATTGTTAATTTATCCTCGAATTTATTTTCAGGGTTTTTGTAAAACAATATAGGTAGGAAAATGATCGCTGAACCCCCCTCTGTAATTATTTCCCTCCCAGGTTCTCATAGGATATCCCTTAAAAGGACCAGCTGGCTCGGTCATAAAAGAACGGTAATAGATATGGGCCGATTGATAATGCCAACCAGGTAAATGAAGCTTGGTGAACGCTGCCGATAAAATAATTTGATCAAATAATCCCCAAACATCTCGGTTGGCTAATGTTCCCATTCCCTGTTTATAAAAATTAATCCAAGGATTATACAGTTGGTTGGGTTGAATGGATGTGTAACTACCAATTGCATTTAATGTTTTGCGAATACTCTTATCAGTAGGGTTGTCATTGAGATCTCCCATCACGATTATTTTAGCCTGTTCATTTTGTAATCGAATAGAGTCCATATGTTTTTTGCAGATAGCTGCTGCTGCGGCTCTGGCAGGCGCACTTCTTTCTTCACCCCCTCTTCGGCTAGGCCAGTGATTTACATAAATATGCACTTGATCTCCGGCTAAATTTCCTTGTACATATAAAATGTCTCGGGTATGCGCAAACTCTTTACTTCTTCCGGGTAGTGATACAACAAGTGCAGCTGCAGTATATGGAATAAACATAGTTGGATTGTACAATAAGGCAACATCAACTCCTCTTGCATCTTTAGAATCAAAATGAATGATTTTTAATTTTTTATTGCGCAATAAAAAATGCCTCGTTAAATCGTACAGCACCGTATCGTTTTCTATTTCAGCAACACCAATAATGGCTGGGCCCAATTTGGAATAGTCCATACCAATATCATTTAAAACAGTGGCTAGTTTTATTAGCTTGTCTTTGTAAATTTCTCCTGTATAGTGTTTGTCACCATAAGGTGTAAACTCATCATCACTCACCAATGGGTTGTTTACCGTATCGTACAAGTTTTCTAAATTATAAAAAGCAATCACCAATTGCTGTTTGTTGGGTTGTTTCTTTTGTTGAGTGAATGTTTGTTTAACAGAATGGTTGAGTGGAAAATTGTTGAAAAAATTGAAGAAGTAAATAATGCTGAACAAGGAAAATAAATAAGGCATTTTTTTTGAGTTGAATATCAGCATCATACAATTGAACCAATCAAGAACTAGCCGAATAATTAATCCGTTTTTTAACGTGGATGAATCTAGTATTGTCCGCCAATTTTTCACCAACTGATTGTACATTCATTTAGGCATCTATTTTTGTATTGTTTGTAACCCGCAGCTATCAATTTGATGCGGATTTTTTTATTCATTTATTTTTTGATTGGGCTTTTGCTGAATTGTTCGGCTCAGTCTCTTGCTATTCAAAAAAAAATCAAGAATCAATTTTTGGACAGTGCCGATTTTAATTTGGCATTTAAAACCAGCGCTGATTTTCATTTTTCAGAAGCAGGTAATACTTCAGACGAAGGCAATGCTGCTCAAGCTTTTGTTCCATCGGTATTGCATGCCAGTAGAGATTTATTTAGTTCTATTGCAGCATTTCATTATAATACCAGAAGATATAGGTTGAAGGGGCTTGCCCCTGATTTTTTTCAAGCCTTCATCAATGATATTCCCATGAATCAATTAACCGATGGAATGGCCACTTGGAGTAATTGGGGTGGATTAAATGAAATCATGAGCAATACGCAATCTGTTATTGGGTTAACCGAAAATGATTTTTCATTTGGAGCGCTCGGCAGTGCTACTTATATCAATTTAAAAGCTTCGCAGCTG
Organism: Chitinophagaceae bacterium; assembly: GCA_008080615.1. GTDB lineage: Bacteria > Bacteroidota > Bacteroidia > Chitinophagales > Chitinophagaceae > Sediminibacterium. The sequence goes on from VIKJ01000028.1 coordinate 4,586, forward strand.
AGGCCACAAACAACCCTTAGCTTTTTTCTTTCCAATAGAGCATATAAATATCGATTTGCTTTTACTAAAGTAATGCCCATTAATAAAAGAGGTTGGGCCTTGGCTTTTAGCATCAGCAATAGAATGGGTAATAATGTAGTAGTTCCTGGATCTTATATGCTAGCACCTGCTTATTTTTTTTCAGTAGATAAAAAAATACCACACCAACTTTTTTCTTTTGTGGTACTTGGCGTAATGAATTATAGTAGCAGATCTGCTGCCACAACTAAAGAGGCGATTGCCTTGGCTGGTTCGAATGTGTACAATCCCAATTGGGGTTATCAGGGAGGCGTTATGCGCAATGCCAATATGCAGTACCAACATTTTCCGATGGCTTTATTTTCTCATGAATATCAGCCAGCAGATGATCTTCGTTTTAGTAGTTCCATTGCTTTTTCAACTGGTGAAAAAAGAATTACGGGGCTTGATTGGTATCAGGCTGCTGATCCTCGCCCAGATTATTACAGATACCTCCCCAGTTTTCAAACCGATTCTTTATTGCGGTTGCAAGTACTTCAATTGTATCAGGAAAATCCTTCTTTGTTGCAAATTAATTGGGATCGATTGTATCAAGTAAATAGAAACAGTGTAACGCTGATTAAAAATGTAGATGGTATTGCAGGCAATCAGTTATTGGGCCTGCGATCTAAGTATATTGTAGAAGATAGGGTATTGCAACAAAATAAATTCAATGCAAGCCACAGAATCAATTTTCAAATTACTCCGAAAGCTACATTACTCGCTTATATGCAATTTCAATTGCAACAAGACCATGCTTATAAACAAATCATTGATTTATTGGGCGGAGAATTTTATGTAGACTGGAATCAGTTTGCAGATGATCAATTAACCAATAAAGATGCATTGCAAAATGATTTGGGACGCCCTAATAGAATACTCACTGTTGGTGATTCATTTGGATACAATTACATCATGCGCTTACAAAAATTTACTGCAGGGACACATGTGAATGCTAAACTACCGCGTGTTGACTTTTTTGCTGGTATAGAATTATCCGAACAAACCAATCAACGTATAGGATTGGTGCGCAATGGGGTATTTCCTATGAATTCATTGGGCAAATCGGATAAAGATCGCTTTAGTTGGCTTGCTATTAAAGCAGGGCTTACCTACAAATACAATGGTAGAAATTATTTTTATTTTAATACCAGTATAATTAGTAAGCCTCCTAATATCAATGATTATTATATCTCACCCAGAACCCGCAGCACAAAATCCGAATTGGTTCGCAATGAAAATATTTTAAGTGCCGAAGCAGGCTACATACTTAATGCGCCGCTAGTAAAATGTAGGATTAATCTTTATGCTGCAAAGTTTACCAATGGTATGAGTAGAACCAGTTTTTATCATGATGGGTATCGCAATTTGGTAAACTATGGATTAGAGAATATTAGCCAATCGCATTTGGGTACTGAAATGAGCGCAGAATTTCAAATAAGCCCTTCCTTACGTGCAACAACAGGTATTGCATTGGCAAAGTATACTTATGCTAACAGGCCCACATTTAGTGTGGCAATAGACAATGAAGATTTTGAAACAGAAAAAGGTGTTTTGTACATCAAAGGTTTTCCTTTGGCTTTCCTTCAATCCGTTGCGAAGAACCTATGAAGCCTTGCAACAACTCGATAGCACCACAAACCCTACTACTATTACCCATCCCGAAAAGCTACCCAATTTGCTGGTAGCAGATTTATCTGCTGCTTATTCAATTCGAGTAAATAAAACTGCCGCTGGTAAATACCAGCTACTTCAATTTTTTTTGAGTGTAAATAATCTGTTCAATCAAACCATTATTACAGGCGGCTATGAACAATTGCGTTTTGATATAGTGAATGCCAACATTGAAAAATTCCCCTCCAAATATTTTTACAATACCGTAGCCAATTATTCTTTGAGTATGCGGTTGCGCTTATAAACTTTGTTATGAAATACCCGACCATTCCCAACTACACGCTTTTATTCATTGGCTCCCTTTTTTTGTGGCCTTTAGGATGCATAAAAAATCTAGATCAACCTCCGCTGAATGAGGGCACTAATGTTCAAGCAACAATTGCTATTCGTACATTAAGAGATGGGCATATTCCAGGCAATACCGAAAGGTTAATAGACAATCAAATCATCACAGGCATTGTAACTGCCAATGATGCCAATGATAATTTCTATAAAACCATTGTAATTCAAGATAGCACTGCTGCCATCACCATTCGCTTAGATGGGTTTGGATTGGCTGCAGATTATCCGCTAGGTAAACGTTTATTTATTCGATTGAATGGATTGTTCTTGGGTGAATATGGCGGTATGTTACAATTGGGTGGAGGGGTAGACAAAACCAATCCATCTTTCCCCGAATTGTTACCCATTCCATCACCTCTTTTTGCTAAAGTAATTGCCATAGGTAATCAAGAAAAAATGCCAGAACCCTTGTTGGTTAAATTTGAACAATTGAAAGATACCATGCAGGGTAGATTAATAGAAATAGACTCGGTAGAATTAGCTCCTTCGGATACTGCTAAACCATTTGCAGATTATGTAAATAAAGAAACAGTGAGTCATACACTAAGAATTTGCAATGGTGGTAGCCTATACTTAAGAACCAGTGGCTTCGCTAGTTTTGCTGCAGTTAAAACGCCTAGAGGTAATGGCCGCATAAAGGGTATCTATACTGTATTTGGTTCTCAAAAACAATTGCTAATTCGGGATACTGCTGATGTTCAATTAGAGGGGCTTCGTTGTTCGGGAAACGGCCCTAGAATATTATTCTACGAAGATTTCGAAAACATACCCATCAATAATTTTGTACAAATCAATGCTTGGAAAAATATTGCAGAAACGGGTAGTCAATTTTTTCTAGGAAAAATGGTATCCAATAATCGGTATGCAGAAATCAGTGCTTTTGCAACTGCTCAGCCTGCCATAGCTACTTGGTTGGTTTTGCCTCCAATCAACCTCAATTCGAGCAGTAGTGAACAGTTGAGTTTTTTAACCAAAGATGCTTTTGATAATGGGGCTGTTTTACAAGTATATATTTCTACCAATCACGATGGAGGATCACAGCCTTGGAAGGCCCGATGGACTGTACTAAAATCAACCATTGCAAAGGGCTCTGTAAATTCAATTGCCACTAAATGGACCCAATCGGGTAAGGTTAGTTTAAGTAGTTACAATGGTACTGTATACATTGCTTTTAAGTATCAGGGGAATGATTTGCCCGGAATCAACAATAAAAAAACAACCGCTTTTCAGCTAGACGAGATAAAGATTGTGGGTAATTAACAATTTCCATACAAAAATCCTACACATATTGCTTAAATTGCTATTGAAGTATTTTCTTCCTATGAAAAGAATTAACTGGATATTCGGTTCTGCTATTTTTTTGTTACTCTTCATTCTCTTATTCGAGTTAATGAATAGTGATGCTTTTGAAAATTGGTTTACAAAAATTGCAGCAGAAAAAGCCGCTTCCATTCAATCTAGCGAAAGATCCGATGAGTCTAGTTTGGATAAGAATCAATCTAGCGCCGATACTGAAAAAAATACTCCATATAACAAAGTAGATTCCATAAAAGAACCCGAAATAGACCTAAAGCAAATCAACAATATTGGCGATAGTATCAAAAAACAAATTGCCGAAATAGAACTTACTCAAAAAGATTTATTAGAAAACGGGCTAAAATCAAATCCTTCAAAAAATACTAGCAATAGTAGTAATACAATTAACAAAATTGCTGCTGATAAATCAACCAAAGCAGCAATAAACGCAATCATTAACAATGAGGCAAGTAAGCCAAAAGTTACGAATAACAATATAGTTGTTGTAACAAAGCCTGCGCCAACAAAGCCCGCCCCAAGTAAACCAATTGTTGTTGAAAAAAGTCAAGTAGTAGTTTCAAAACCTGTACCAGCAAAACCAACCGTTACTGAAAAAAATATAGTTGTTGTAGCAAATCCTGCACTCAATAAAAAAATAATTATTGCCGATAATGCTCCTGCAAATACTAATTCTGGCATCAAGAATACAAGTAAACAGGTAAGCACAATTAGTGACAATGCTAAATCTACGAGTTCTACTACTACTCCTAAACAATCCATTGCGGTAAGAACAAAAGAAGCCAGTCAGCCTTCCGCTTCTGTTGTGTATGCAACCCCTTATCAACCCAATATCAAAACTTTGCCAGCGCCTCCTATAAGATCGGATGGTATACTTTCCAGAAAAATCACCCAAATGGAAATTGACGAATTTATTCGCCAGTTCCCCGACCGAAGTTTGAATATCCAATTCGTAAATTTTGGTTCTATTGATGCAGAAATGGAAAATGTAAAAGCACAAATTACCTATGAATTGTCTCGATATAGCTATAGAGATATCAATAAGGGCTGGAACCAAATGAGCGGCTATGTGTTAACCGATGAAGTACATTTTGCGGCCAATGGCCCAAGGGGCGTAATTGTGTATATCCCCCCCAATCAGAAACAATCCCTAGTAATTCTCCTTATTGATTACCACCTAGAAAGGCATATTTGCCTACATTTTCTGTCAAAAAAAACGAAAAGATTTGGCTTTAAAGGGCTTATTTGCCATCATGTCAGCAAAATATAGCTTGGTACTTTCTTTGATATTCTACCCGAAAAAACTGATATGCAAAAAGGACAGATACGTGTACAGACGGAGAATATATTCCCGATTATTAAAAAGTTCCTTTACAGTGATCACGAGATTTTTCTACGTGAGTTGGTGAGTAATGCTACGGATGCTACTCAAAAAATTAAAACGCTTTCTTCTATCGGCGAAGCCAAAGGAGATTTAGGAGAACTCAGAATTGATGTTAGCCTAGATACCAAAGAAAAAACCATTACCATTGAAGATCGTGGTGTGGGTATGACCAAAGAAGAAGTAGACAAATACTTAAACCAAGTTGCCTTTAGTGGTGCCGAAGAATTTTTAACCAAGTATAAAGATGCTAGCATTATTGGGCATTTTGGTTTGGGTTTTTACAGTGCCTTTATGGTTGCTGCAAAAGTAGAAGTGCTTACCCAAAGTTATCAGGAAGATGCACCTACTGTTTACTGGAGTTGTGATGGTAGTCCCGAATTTGAATTATATGAGGTAGAGAAAAAGCAAAGAGGTACTAAAATCATTTTGCATGTTAACGATGAGAGTGCTGAATTTTTAGATGCTTATAAGTTAAAAGGCATTCTAGAAAAATTCTGTAAATTCTTACCTATTCCTATTTATTTTAAAGATGTAAATGCGGAACCAGAAAAACCAAAAGAAGGAGAAGAACTTGCTGCAGAAAAAACAATCAACAATACCAACCCTATCTGGGTTAAAAAGCCAAGTGAATTAACCAAGGAAGACTACGAAAAATTCTATCGAGAATTATATCCTTTTGGAGAAACCCCATTGTTTTGGATTCACTTGAATGTAGACTATCCATTTAATTTAACGGGCGTATTGTACTTCCCTAAAATTAAACAGAGCTACGAAATTCAAAAAGATAAAATTCAGTTATACTGCAACCAGGTTTTTGTAACAGACGAAGTGAAAGACATTGTTCCCGAATTCCTGATGTTATTGCATGGTGTAATTGATAGCCCAGATATTCCATTGAATGTAAGTAGAAGCTATTTACAGGGTGATCCTAATGTGCGCAAAATCAACTCGCATATCACTAAAAAAGTAGCAGATAAATTAGAAGAGATTTTCAAGAATGAGCGCAGTGAATTTGAACAGAAATGGGAGAGCCTTGGCTTGTTTGTGAAATACGGTATGATGACCGATGACAAGTTTTTAGAAAAAGGAAACAAGTTCTTGGTGATGGAAGATACTGCTGGTAAATTTCATACACTAGAAGAATATAAAATGGCTACAGAAGCCATCCAAAAAAATAAAGAAGGCAAGCAGGTTGTATTATATACTACCAACCCAATTCAACAAGACGCCTATATTCAAGCGGCAGTATCCAAAGGATATACCGTAGTTAAAATGGAAACTTTGGTAGATGCTGCATTCCTCAATACCATGGAAATGAAATGGGAGAATGTAACATTCGTTCGTGTTGATGCTGATATTGTTGATAATTTAATTGATAAGCAAGAGACTAGCGAAACAGTGTTGAGCAAAGAAGAGTCAGAACAATTGAAAACTTTATTCACTTTGCAAATTCCTGAATTACATGTTACCACAGAAGTAAAAGGATTGAGTGTGGATTCAGCACCTGTTGTTGCTACACGCCCAGAATTCATGCGCCGTATGAAAGATATGGGTGCTGCTGGTGGAGGCATGACTGCATTTTACGCGCAAATGCCCGATGAAGTAACCCTTACTGTAAATGGCAATCACCCTATTTATCAAACCTTATTAAAGGAAACCAATGAAGAAGTGAAAACCAAACAAGTAAGAAACTTAGCAGATTTGGCTTTATTGTCTCAAGGTTTATTAAAAGGAGCAGAGCTTACCAACTATATCAATAGAACGGTAGAGATGATGCAGAAAGATACAGAGTTGGCTTAAAAGAAGTACTTATATTAAACAAGAGAGAGCTGCCTGAAAGGGCAGCTTTTTTATTGTGCTACCAACAGGTCAATTACTTTTATTTGTAAACTGGTATTTCCTTGAAACTCATTTTCATCAATAGTAAAAACAATATCAAAAGGTTCTTGCGATGAAAGGATTGGAAATTTTTCGGCTAAATTAAAACCAATGCCATTGAATATGATATGGTTTTGCTTTACCACAAATTTGATGTGCTGCTCTTTTACGATTTTTGAAAAGCCAGTATCAGTAACCCCTCTTGCAACAAAAACGGGCCGCATATTATCGGGGCCAAAGGGCTCCATTTGGCAAAGGATTTTATAGAATCCCGGGGTTATATCTTTAAACTGAATAGGGGCGTCGATAATTAATTCGGGAATTAATTGGGAAGGTGTAATCCTTGCGCTTACTTCTCTTTCAAATGCTGCTGCAAAAGCTTCTACCTTATTAATTTCTAAAGTCATGCCTGCTGCTGCAAAATGCCCACCATATCCCAATAAATGTTCTCTACATGCATGTATTGCTTCGTATAAATTAAATCCACTCACACTTCTGGCACTTCCTGCTGCATATTCTCCACTTTTGGTAAGCACAATGGTTGGTCTATAATAAGTATCTATTAATCTGCTTGCAACAATTCCTACCACCCCCTTGTGCCAATGTTCCTGATAAACCAATGTGGAACGCTTTAAATGATTGTTGGGAGTACTTTCTAATAATGCCAATGCTTCTTCTGTAATGTTGGCATCTGCTTCTCTTCTGTCTGCATTGTCACTGTGCAACATCTTGGCAAATTCCATTGCTTTAGTAGCATCCTGTTCAATAAATAATTGAACAGCTTTTTTGGCATCATCCATTCTTCCTGCAGCATTTACCCTTGGCGCAATTACAAAAACCAAGCTGCTTAAATTCATTTTCTTTTTTACACTGGCTAATTCCATCAAAGCCTTAATACCCACAGTGGGGTTGCTATTCACTTTCTCAATTCCAAAATAGGCCAATGTTCTGTTTTCTCCTGTTACGGGCACTATATCTGCTGCAATGGCAATAGCGGCAAGGTCTATATATTGTAAGTATGCCGATGTAGGTAATCCTAATTCTTCGGATAATGCCATCATTAATTTAAACCCTACTCCACATCCACACAACTCCTTATAAGGATAGGGGCAATCTATTTGTTTGGGATTTAAAATGGCAACAGCTGGTGGCAAAATATCATCAGGCAAATGGTGATCGCAAACAATAAAATCAATGCCCAATGTTTTTGCATAGGCAATTAAATCGGCCGATTTAATGCCACAATCCAATGATACAATTAAGGTAAATCCATTTTCTTTAGCAAAATCAATACCTGCTTTTGATATACCATACCCTTCTCGGTATCTATGTGGAATATAAAAATCTATAGGTGTATGAAGGGCATGTAAAAATTGAAACATACTGGCCACCGATGTGGTACCATCTACATCATAATCTCCATATACTAAAATAGACTCTTCGTTTTCAAATGCAAGCAATAGTCTATCCACTGCTTCTCGCATATCCTTCATCAGCCAAGGGCTATGCAGGTCTTCGATACTTGGGCGAAAAAATTGTTTAGCTTTTTCAAAATCATCAATGCCACGTTGAACCAATAAACTACAAATAGTTGGGCTGATTTTTAAAGCGTCTTGCAATGCAGGAATCTTTTGTTCATCTACTGGTAATATGTTCCATCTTTTCTGCATCAATATTTTCGGTCGGTTGTATATCTCACCAGCTCTTCAAGTGCATCTCTTACTTGTGTTTCAGGAAACTCATGCAATAATGCCAATGCCTCGTCTCTAAATGCATTCATCTTTTTGTTTGCATACTCAATTCCCCCGTATTGTTCTACTAGGCTTATAACATAAGCTACTTTATCTTTCTGCGTATTTTCATTCTTGATGATGCGAATGATTTTTCGCTTGATATCCGCTGGGCAATTATTAAGCGTATAAATTAACGGCAGGGTTAATTTTTTCTCCTTGATATCATTGCCTGTTGGCTTCCCTATATCTGCATTGCTATAATCAAAAAGATCATCTTTAATTTGAAATGCCATTCCCACTTTCTGACCAAAGACCCTCATTTTTTCAACAGATGCTGCATCAGAAAATGTACTGCATGCCCCAGCTGCACAAGCCGAAGCTAGCAGGGAGGCAGTTTTACCATTGATGATTTCGTAATATACTTCCTCGTTTAAATTGAGGTTCCTCGATTTTTCTATCTGTAATAATTCTCCCTCACTCATTTGCCTTACAGCTTCCGATAACAATCGTAAAACTTCGTGGTCTTTATTATTAAGAGATAAAAGCAATCCTTTAGAAAGTAAATAGTCTCCAACTAAAACCGCAATTTTATTTTTCCAAAGTGCATTGATAGAAAAGAATCCTCTTCTTTCCATCGATTCATCTACTACATCATCATGTACCAAGGTTGCTGTATGCAATAACTCTACCAAGGATGCTGCACGATAACTTGTTTCGGTAATTTCTCCTCCTAATTTGGCGCTAAGCAATACAAACATGGGGCGCAATTGCTTACCCTTGCGTTTTACAATATATTGCATGATACGATCTAGTAAAGCAACCCTGCTTTTTACCGCTTCTCGGAAATGCGTTTCAAATTGCATTAGTTCCGCTCCAATCACTTTTTTTGCTAAATCCATGTTATAATTATGCTGCAATATAGCGCTGATATCAACAAAAACAGTCATAAAGAGCAGCATTTGGCGTATATTTGTGCTCTATAAGTCAATATTCCCCTTTTAGTTAAAGAACTGTTTCTTTTATAATATGATAAAATTTTAAAGGGATTTAAGCGTTTATTGAAAATCAAATTTCTATTTATGACAAGCAAGAGAATTTTTTTAGGTGTGTTATTTGTGCTGATTGCGCAAATTTCGCTTTTTGCCCAAAATGATTGGGGTTGGGATTGGAAAGATACTTCCAAGATTGCAGTGAAAAACCTGCCTCAACACAATGAATTTATGAATAACCAGTATCCTTATCCAGCTAAACCAAGAAACCAATGGGAATTGGGTGTTGGAGTTGGTCCATCTTTCATTATTGGAGATGTAAATTCTAAAATAGGATATGGTGCTACTATCTCTATGAGAAAAGCATTGGGACATGTATTTTCTTTCAGAGGTTCTTTAACAGGTGCTTCTAATGCAGGATCTCCTAGTGCATACGGTGTTGGTGTAGGTCAGGTTGAATATAAAAATCAGGCCATAATGTTAGGTGCCGATTTAATTGCTTCTTTAAATACGAACAGTTATTATAGAGGCAACCCAAAAACGAATATCTATGTTTTGGCAGGGTATAGTTTGGTTGGCTCTAAAGTTCAATACAAAAACACAGGTGGTGCTCAAGCTGGTGGTTATAGCATATTTTATGGTCAAAGACCAGGCATGGTTAATACCAGTGATGGTTTAATTACCACTATGATGGGCGCTACAGTAAACAATAGAAAATCTTGGTCTTTGATGCACGCACTTAATCTAGGTGCTGGAGTTGCATTTAAAATCAGCGATAAAATGAATATTGGAGTAGAACAGAAATTCATCATGACTGCTCCTGGATATGATTATTTAGATGCTTGGAAAGAAGGCAATAACAATGACTTTTTTAGTTTAACTACATTTAAACTCAATATCAATATTGGTAGTTCCGATAAAAAAGTTCAACCGCTTTATTGGATTAATCCAAACAACTTTGTTTATAGCGAGTTGAATACACCTAAACATATGAAACTACCTAAAGTGGTTTTACCTGATGGTGATAAAGATGGTGTAACGGATCAGTTTGATATGGAACCAAACACTCCTAAAGGTGCGCCAGTAGATTCACATGGTGTTTCTAAAGACACAGATGGTGATGGTGTTCCTGATTACAGAGATAAAGAATTGCTAACTCAGCAAAAATGTTTCCCTGTAAATAATGATGGTATTGGAAATTGTCCTGAGCCTGCATGTTGTAAAGAAATTAAAGACATGATGGCTACTTACAAGCCAGTGGCAGATAAAGTAGAATGTGCAATTGGTGCTTTACCAAGCGTTCAATTTAAAGGAAGTACTAAATTAAGTAAAGATGCTCAAGCTGTTTTATCTGCTGCAGCAGCTAGCTTAAAAGCAAATCCTACTTGTAATGTTAAAGTAATTGGTTACGGTGCTACAAGTAAATCTGCTCAACAACAAAGTTGGGAAAGAGTAAATGCTGTAATTAAATACTTAGTAGAAAAACAAGGTATTGCAGAAAGTAGATTACTATTTGTTTACGCACAGGATGGCGATGCCAACACTGTAGACTTACAGGGTACTACCGAAGAAGGACCTAATACGGTTCCTGCTCCACACCCTAATTTAAAAAGTAAGAACTAATAAAAATAAATTAGCTGTAAAAGCCTCTCCCCAAAAAGGAGGGGCTTTTTAGTTATTGAGCATGTCCCGTCCTGAAATAATGATACACAAAATGTACATTATGCAGGAAAATCAAGAGT
>VIKJ01000190.1 GCA_008080615.1 Chitinophagaceae bacterium
AACTCCAAAGTTTAATAGAATGTAATTTTTTATCATAATTTTATAAACCTTACCCATCGTTGCATTACTTAAAAAAATTAGCGGGACAAACAGCTGTTTATGGTTTAAGCAGTATTGTTGGAAGAGTGCTTAATTATTTTGTCCTTACTCCTCTTTATACCCGAATATTATCTACAGAACAATATGGCATTGTTACCGATATTTATGCCTATGTGGCCTTTCTGATTATTTTGTTCACCTACGGCATGGAAACGGGGTACTTTAGATTTTATGAATCAGAACAAAATAAAGAAAAGGTATACAGCACAACACTTATTTCCATTCTTTTTTCAAGCATTGCTCTTGTTTTTATAATGCTATTTTATTGCCAACCCATAGCAAACTGGTTACAATATCCCAATCATACAGAATATATCATTTTGTTTGCCATCATAGTTGGTGCCGATGCGCTGGTTGCTATTCCATTTGCACGGTTACGTCAGGAAAACAAAGCAACATACTTTGCAACCGTTAAAATCATAAACATATTAGTTAACATCAGTTTAAATATTTTCTTTTTTGTGATATGTCCTTGGATAGTGGATAATCCAAATTTACATGAATACCATTCTTTTATTAATTCATTTTATGATCCGGGAACTCATGTGGGATATGTTTTTGTTTCAAATCTTGCTGCAAGTATTGTTACATTCGCTTTGTTAATTCCATACATTACCAGATCCAAATGGGAATACGACTGGGGGCTTATGAAAAGAATGCTAATATACTGCCTTCCTCTTATGATTGCCGGACTTGCAGGAATGGTTAATCAACATCTAGATAAAATTCTGCTGAAATATCTTTTACCTTACGAAAAAATAGAATTGTCGCTTGGCCAGTTGGGAATATACGGGGCTTGTTACAAGTTATCCATAATTATCACATTAATTGTTCAGGCATTTAGTATGGCAGCCGATCCATTTTACTTTTCGCAGGCAAAACTAAAGGATGCAAAAGTGGTTTATGCTAATGTGATGAAATATTTTGTTATCGTAATATCCTTTCTTTTTCTAGCTATTATGATGTACATAGATCTTGTTAAATATTTTATAGGTGAAAACTTCCACGAAGGGTTGAGCATTGTGCCTGTTCTTTTGATTGCAAATATTTGCTTTGGCATTTATTACAACTTAGCTATCTGGTTTAAGCTTTCCGGAAAAACTCAATATGGCGCTTTTATTTCAATAGGAGGAGCTGTAATTACTATTTTAATGAATGTGATATTGATTCCAATAATTGGCTATTGGGGTTCAACCTGGGCAACATTGGTTTGTTATATATTTATGATGACAACTTCATATATAATTGGGCAACGGCATTATCATATCAATTACAATGTTTCAAGAATATTAAGTTATCTCCTGATTGCAATACTGCTTTATTGTGCAAGTTATTATTTTAATGAAAAAATTCAATTTGAAGAAACGTATATGAAATTACTATTTAATACATTGTTTGTGCTTGTTTATATAACAGTTGCCATATACCTTGAAAAAGTCAAAAAATCAGTAACTTCGCAGCAAAATGTTAGTAAAAATAATTAACAAATCATCCCATCCTTTGCCTGCATATCAATCTGATCACGCTGCAGGTCTTGATTTATGTGCACAAATTGAAAGTCCGGTAATAATAAATCCATTTAAAAGAATGTTAATTGGAACGGGGTTATATATTGAGTTACCCGTTGGATACGAAGCTCAAATAAGGCCTAGAAGCGGACTGGCTTTTAAAAAAGGAGTTACTATACTTAATTCTCCGGGCACTATTGATGCAGATTACCGCGGAGAAATAAAAGTTTTACTTGTAAATTTATCGGATGAACCGGTTACAATAAATAATGGAGAACGAATTGCGCAGATGATTATATCAAGGCATGAGAAAATTTCTTGGGAAGAAGCTGAAATGCTCACTGAAACCACTCGCGGCATTGGTGGATATGGAAGTACAGGAACTGTATAAATATTAAATTTTAAATTATGAACTATTAATTAGCTCTCTGCATATTTCCGATTAACAATTAACGTATAACAATTAACGTATAACAATTAACTTAGTTTGTAATACAAAGATTAATGAAATTGCCTTTGTAATCAGTTCATCTTTCGGAAAAGAAACAGAAAAAAAATTAGTAAATATAGCCGGAGAAATGGGTGCAAAAGGAACTATTTCTTACCAGGATGAGCCATTAGGAACTGCACATGCAATATTATGTGCAAAAAAAGCACTTAAAGGACCTGTTGTTGTTGCCTTTGCAGATACTCTTTTCAAAGCAGATTTCACAATGGATTTAGCACAGGACGGAATAATATGGGTAAAAAAAGTAAAAGATCCCACCTTGTTTGGAGTTGTAAAAATTGGAAACAACGGTTTTATAACTGATTTTATAGAAAAGCCCGTTACTTTTGTTTCTGATCTTGCCATTATTGGTATTTATTATGTTAAAAACGGTGAGTTTCTTAAAGATGAAATGCAATATTTAATTGACAACGATATAAAAGAAAAAGGAGAATATCAGCTTACAAACGCATTGGAAAACATGAAAAACAAGGGAGCAAAATTTATCCCTGGTGCAATAAATGAATGGCTCGATTGCGGAAATAAAAATAATACTGTTTATACAAACCAACGGTTTATACAAACCAACGTATACTGGAAATAGTACAAAATGAAAAATTGATTTCCTCTTCATCAAAACTGATTAATTCAGTTATAATTAAACCCTGTTTTATTGGCGAAAATGTTGTTTTAGAAAATTCAGTAATTGGACCCCATGTTTCTATCGAAGCAGACAGTACAATAAATTCATCCGTAATTAAAAATTCGATTATTCAGGCAAATAGTAAAATCTATAATGCCAATTTTACCAATTCAATGGTGGGAAATTTTGTTGAATATGAAGGTGCAGTTAACGAACTAAGTATTGGCGATTATTGCACAACTGTACCGTTAAAAAAGTAATTTAAAATTGCTCCTTCCGCAAATCAAAATCAAATGAAAAA
>VIKJ01000029.1:0-6645 GCA_008080615.1 Chitinophagaceae bacterium
CCAGCCCAATTTCTTCTACACAAATCATGGCAACTGCCAGGGGATGGATGATATAAGGTTCACCACTTTTGCGGCGCATACTCTTATGTGCATTGGCAGACATTTCAAAAGCTAGCCTGATTAGTTCTTTGTCTCCTTTTTTTAGTTTAGGACGCAAACTTTTAAGCAGAGCACGATAATGCCTGATGATCTCTTTTTTTTCCTGCTCTTCGTTTAGGGTATACTTTGCTGCTGCAGGTTCAGCTAATGGTCCTTGCACTTCATCCATACTTTACGAATGTACGAAAACTAGGTTATTGAATATATTTCAAATCATCTATACCTTAGGTGCAGAATGAGTGTATCTGCAAATAATAATTTTTTTGATTTTAGTTTATTTAAGCGGTTATTTGGCTAAACTAGGCTCTACTGACTGAATTGGGGCTGAATCCATACCATACAAAAATAGAAAAAGGCTTCATTTGAATTTGTTTTATGCACCTGATTAAGAATGGTGTATCTTAAATAAAAATTTTTCTTGAATCCCAGCTATTTTAAAGTTTGTATAATTGCGTTTCTGCTTTTGTTTATAAGCCTTGAACAAACAAAAGCACAGCCCCCTATTCCTGATACGGTAAAAACAGGTATTTATGTTACCAGTATTCACGACATCGATTTTAAGCAAAAAGAGTATACCATTAATTTATGGCTTTGGATGCGGTACAAGAACCGAGATTTTGAATTTGATAAATACCTAGAAGTACCCAACGCTAAATCGTTAACCAAACTATATTCTACCATTGACTCTTCTGGTGGAGACTATTTTATGCAGATGAAACTGCAATGTATTATGAAAGACAATTGGACTATTCAAAACTTTCCATTTGATCGACAACGACTATGGTTTTCTATTGAGAATTCACAATTTGATGCAAGTGAGTTGGTTTTCTCCCGTGATACTTTAGGAAAAAATTATGATCCGCGTTTCACATTAAGAGGTTGGGTAATTGACAGTTTTATAACCAGTACTTCTGTTAAAGTATATGAATCTGCTTTTGGAGATCCATCCATTGATAATGCACATACAGAATATGGTTCATATAGGGCAAGAATTAGTTTAAGCCGAGATGCCGGAGATTTATTTTGGAAAATGTTTTTAGGGATGTACATCTCTTTCTTGATTACCTATATCTGCTTTTTTATTCATGCAGATAATATTGATTCCCGTTTTGGATTAAGTGTAGGTGCATTATTTGCAGTAATTGGAAACAAGTATGTGGTGGAAGCTTCTTTGCCAGAGTCAACTACATTTACCTTGGTAGATCTATTGCATGGGATTACATTAATATTCATTATTGCAGGGGTGAGTTTATCCATTTACTCATTAAAGTTGCAAAAGCAAGGGAAACTTGCACAGGCCAATCGATTTGATATGATTACAGCCCAAGTATTTTTAGTGATTTATGTTGCATTAAATAGTTGGTTAATCTGGAAAGCCAGCCAACAATAATTTCTGTATACATTTGCGCTGCAATGACCGTTACCGCCAAAAAGAACATATTCGATTTTAGTTTATTAAAACGCGTATTCGTTTTTGTAAAACCCTATAAGAAACAATTTTATTTAAGTTTGTTTTTGGCCATTTTTATGGCCATTGCTTCTCCTATCAGGCCCTACTTAATTCAATTAACTGTTAATGGCGCCATTGGTAAAACCATTGTGTTGCCTGCATGGGTAAAAACCGTTTTGTTTGGCATTGACCTTGCGGATATTACCCGCTTTATTATTGCTGTTACATTATTTCAAGTAGTATTTTTGTTTATAGAAACCACGGTTCGTTTTTTGTTTTCATTTATCACGGCTTGGATGGGGCAACATGTGGTAAAAGATTTGCGCGTTACTGTGTACAAAAAAGTACTGGGGCTCAATTTGCGCCAGTTCGATCAAACACCTATTGGAACCCTTACTACCAGAACCATTAATGACATAGAAAGCATCAACGATATTTTCTCTGATGGGCTCATTCCCATCATTGCCGATTTATTAACCATCATTATCACACTGGCCACCATGTTCTACATGGATTGGCGATTAACTTTGATTAGTCTTTTCCCTTTTCCGCTTATGTTGGTGGCTACTTATTATTTTAAAGAAAGTGTAAATAAAAGTTTTATTCAGGTGCGCAATGCGGTGGCTGCATTAAATGCATTTGTACAGGAACATATTACGGGAATGCAAGTGGTGCAAGCTTTTGCAGCCGAGAATAAAGAATACAGTGCATTTAAAACGATCAATGAAAAACACCGCGACGCCAATATCAACGCCATTTTTGCCTATTCGGTATTTTTCCCCATTGTAGAAGTAGTGCTGGCTGTAAGCACGGGTTTATTGGTTTGGTGGATTGCCGACCGATCATTGGATGCTGGTTTATTGGTTGCTTTTATTCTTTATTTAAACCAAATTTTTAGGCCGTTGAGGGTAATTGCCGATAAGTTCAACGTATTACAAATGGGCATGATTGCTGCAGAAAGGGTATTTAAAGTATTAGACAATACCGATGAATTGCCCGCTACCATTCAAGGAGCATATGCACCAGAACATATTCGGGGAGAAATTGCATTTCAAGCCGTTTCATTTGGTTATACTCCTGATCAATATGTGCTAAAAAACATCAATTTCAATGTAAAAGCAGGGGAAACGGTGGCATTGGTAGGACATACAGGTAGTGGAAAAACCTCTATTATCAGCCTGTTGAATAGAATGTATCAAATACAAGAAGGGGCAATCTTAGTAGATGGGGTTTCGATTGATCAATATGATATCGATAGGCTTAGAGCAGGAATTGGGGTGGTATTACAAGATGTATTCTTATTTTCTGGTTCTATTATAGACAATATTACCCTCAGAAACCCTGCCATTCAGCGAGAACAAGTGGAGGAGGCTGCCAAAATGATTGGGGTACACGATTTCATTATGCAATTGCCTGGGGGCTATGATTATAATGTTATGGAACGGGGAAGTACATTGAGTTTGGGGCAGCGACAGTTATTGTCATTTATCAGGGCTTTATTATACAATCCTTCTATTTTGATACTAGATGAAGCCACTTCTTCTATTGATACCGAAAGTGAATTATTGATAGAAAAAGCCATTGATACCCTTATAACGGGAAGAACTTCCATTGTAATTGCCCACAGGCTTTCTACCATCAGAAAGGCAGATAAAATAATTGTATTAGATAAGGGCCAGATAAAAGAAATAGGGTCTCATTTAGAACTCTTACAGCTGGGCGGATTTTACGCAAAATTGCATGAGATGCAGTTTGAGAAAAAGAAAGCCATTTTACAGTAATTTTTACCCCCTTCCCCTTATCTTTGCCGCAAATTTCGAGATGGGTATGGCCAAAAAAAGCATTAAATCATTACTGGTAGCTGTTTTCAGCATGTTCACTTTGCTTTTTTCTACGGCAGCTTTTGCCAATGAAGCACCTCAAAAAGAGGGAGCGGCTACTGAAGGCAAAAAAGAAGCTGCTTTTGATCCTGCAAAATTGATTATGGAGCATATCATGGACGCCCATGAGTTCCATTTTTTCTCTGTTGGAGAAACCCATGTTAGTATTCCTTTACCGGTGATTTTATATTCCCCTCAAAGAGGGCTTTCTGTTTTTTCTTACGGCAATTTTCATCATGGTCACGAAGTGTACAATGGGTACAAATCGGAAGAAGGTAAAATTGTTGCAGTAAATGAAGCAGGAGAAATTGATGCAGCTGTTGTTGTATACGATTTTAGTCTTACCAGAAATGTGGTTCAAATGTTTTTGGCATTGGGCTTATTGGTTTGGTTAATGATTGGTGTAGCTAATAAGTATAAGAAGAATGGTGCTAAAGTGGCTCCTTCTGGTTTTCAAAATGCCATTGAGCCAGTAATTACTTTTGTAAGAGATGAAGTAGGTAAACCAAACTTAGGGCATGCGTATGAAAAGTATATGCCTTATTTATTAACGATTTTCTTTTTCATTCTGATTAACAATATTGTTGGGTTGATTCCTGGAACTGCTAATGTTACTGGTAATATCGCGTTTACTGCGGTGTTGGGTTTCATTAGTTTTCTGGTAATTGTATTTAGTACCAACCGTCATTTTTGGGCACATATTTTTAACCCACCTGTTCCTTTTTTGGTGAAGTTTATTTTAGTGCCTGTTGAGTTCATTGGAATTTTTACCAAGCCATTTGCATTGATCATTCGTCTTTTTGCCAATATGGTGGCAGGGCATATTATCATTACTTGTTTCATCATGCTCATTTTTATTTTTGGAGCAATGAGCAAAGTAGCAGGAATAGGTTTCACTCCTGTTTCATTGGCGTTTACCATTTTCATTTATTTTATAGAGATATTAGTTGCGTTTATTCAGGCTTTCATTTTCACCAATTTAACTGCTGTTTTTATTGGTCAGTCTATGGAAGGAGCACATCATGAAGAAGCGCACCATTGATTTTTTCATTTTTTAAAAAACAAAAAGTATGTCAGCAATCAACGCTTTGTTAGATGTTAGTTTAAGCCACCTTGGTGGTGCAATTGGTGCAGGTTTAGCAGCAATTGGTGCCGGTATTGGTATTGGTCAGATTGGTAAAGGTGCTGTAGAAAGCATTGCCCGTCAACCGGAAGCTTCTAACGACATTCGTGCGAACATGATCCTTACTGCCGCATTCGTAGAGGGTGTTGCCCTTTTTGCGGTAATCGCAGGTATCTTGGCTGTATTAAAATAAGCCAGTAGCACAAAATCATTACTGCATCGAGCGCACAGGGCAAACGATGCAGTAATTCTTATCAATTAAGTTCAATTTAAATATTTTTTATGGAACTGTTATTACCCGGGTTAGGATTATTGTTCTGGACATTGATTGCTTTCGTTACTGTATTTTTTCTGTTGAAAGCTTTTGCTTGGAAGCCAATTCTATCTTCTTTAAAAGAGAGAGAAACTGGTATTGCAAGCTTGAAATGGCTGCATTGAAAAATGAGAACGAAGCCATGATGGCCAAAGCGCGCGAAGAAAGAGCTGTGATGATTAAGGAAGCCAAGGAAACAGCCGACAAAATGATTACTGAAGCAAAAGATAAAGCTAAGTTCGAATACGATCGTATTGTTGCAGATGCACGAACGGCTATTCTTCAACAAAAGAATGCAGCTTTAACCGATGTGAAAAACCAGGTAGGTACGTTGGTAATTGAAGTTGCAGAAAAAATTCTGCAAAGAGAATTGTCTAATAAGGCAGAACAAGAAAGCTATATCAAACAATTAACCGAAGGTGCTAAATTGAATTAATCATGCCCAATCCAAGATTAGCAGAAAGATACGCCAAGAGCCTGATTGACCTTTCCACAGAGAAAGGTGAATTGGAAGCTGTGCAGCAGGATATGCGTTATATACAGGCTTTGTGTAAAGCGAGCAAGGATTTTTTGAATATGCTCAGAAGCCCTGTTATTAAAGTAGATCAGAAAGAGAAAATAGTTACAGCAGTTACCAAGGGTAAAGTAAGTGCTATAACAGTTGCATTTAATAATCTATTGGTAAAGAAAGGAAGAGAAGCCGACCTGCCAGAAATTGCAGCCGCTTTTATTACTCAATACAATGCTATTAAAGGAATACATACGGTTAAATTAACAACTGCAACTCCTGTTTCAGAAGAATTAAAAAAAGCAATTGCAGCACAAGTACAATCGGCCAATGGTTTTGGATCGGTAGAACTAGAAACGGTTGTGCAAGAAAATTTGATTGGTGGTTTCATGTTAGAGTTTGATAATAAATTGGTTGATGCAAGTATTGCATTCGATTTACGTCAGATCAAGAAACAGTTTACGAAGAATCAATACATTCATAATATCCGATAATTTTTACGAAAATTTTTTAAACAATACAAAATGGTAGACATTAAACCAGATGAAATATCAGCGATACTGAGACAACAGCTCAGTGATTTCAACGCTTCCGCAGACCTAGAAGAAGTAGGTACCGTATTGCAAGTGGGTGATGGTATTGCCCGTGTGTATGGACTGAACGGTGTAAGAAGTGGTGAGCTGGTATCTTTCGAGAACGGTGTTAAAGCAATTGCCCTTAACCTAGAAGAAGACAATGTGGGTGTGGTATTGATGGGTGATAGTGGTTCTATTAAAGAAGGTGCTAAAGTAAAAAGAACCGGACAAATTGCTTCTATTAAAGTAGGAGAAGGTGTTGTTGGGCGTGTTATCAATACATTGGGTGAACCCATTGATGGTAAAGGTCCTATCACTGGCGAATTGTATGAAATGCCATTGGAGCGTAAAGCACCAGGAGTAATTTATCGTGAACCAGTAAAAGAACCATTGCAAACAGGTATCAAAGCAATTGATGCAATGATTCCAGTGGGTCGTGGTCAACGTGAGTTGGTAATTGGGGATCGTCAAACTGGTAAAACAGCTATTTGCGTAGATACCATTATCAATCAGAAAGAATTTTTTGAAGCAGGCAAACCTGTATACTGTATATATGTTGCGATTGGTCAAAAAGCATCTACTGTTGCGGGCGTGATGAAAACATTGGCCGATAACGGTGCAATGGCTTACACAACAATTGTGTGTGCTTCTGCATCTGATCCTGCTCCTTTACAATTCTACGCTCCATTTGCTGGTG
>VIKJ01000029.1:6650-26677 GCA_008080615.1 Chitinophagaceae bacterium
TCGTCCTGCATTGATCATCTATGATGATTTATCTAAGCAAGCGGTTGCGTATCGTGAAGTTTCTTTATTGTTGAGAAGACCGCCAGGACGTGAAGCATATCCTGGAGACGTATTCTATTTGCACAGTCGTTTATTGGAAAGAGCAGCAAAAGTAATTGCCAATGATGATGTTGCTAAAAATATGAATGACCTTCCTGAGTCTATTAAGCATTTGGTAAAAGGTGGTGGATCTTTAACCGCTTTACCAATTATTGAAACACAGGCTGGTGACGTATCTGCATATATTCCTACCAACGTAATTTCTATTACTGACGGACAAATTTTCTTAGAAGGTAACTTGTTTAACGCAGGTATTCGTCCGGCAATCAACGTAGGTATTTCTGTAAGCCGTGTAGGAGGTAATGCCCAAATTAAATCAATGAAAAAAGTGGCTGGTACACTTAAATTAGATCAGGCATTATACCGCGAGTTAGAAGCCTTCTCTAAATTTGGTGGAGACTTAGACGCTGCAACTAAATCTGTAATTGATAAGGGTGCTAGAAACGTAGAAATATTAAAGCAATTACAATATTCTCCAATGTCTGTAGAAAAGCAGGTTGCCATTATCTACTTAGGTACATTAGGTTTATTACGTGATGTAGCGGTTAAAAAAGTGAAGGAATTTGAAATTCATTTCTTAATGGAAATGGAAAATAAATTACCAGATGTTTTAGCTGAATTTAAGAAAGGTAATTTGCCAGAAGATGGGTTGAAAAAAATGACCGATCTAGCTGCAAGCTTGGCTCCTCAGTATAAATAAACGAATCGTTTTAATAGTACTCAATCCCGTTCTGATTATCAGAGCGGGATTTTTTTATACTTTAATCTTTGTTGGTTTACGAATAGTAACTGTAGATCCTTTTGCCAACATAACACTATGCGGTTCTACTGATAAATAAGGTACAAATTGACCTCCGTACAACCCTGCAATGTTTGCGTGTAATTCATGGTAAGTAACCGGAAAAATTTCCCATCTAGGATGTTCTACACCATATTCAATGAGGGTATTCTTATTGAGTTGATTGTATCCCCAATAATGTTCAAAAATGAATTCGGCTTCACTGTTGGGTAAAATGTTTATCGGGCGATTGAGTGCTTTCACTTTAAGATTATTCCAATGCACACCGTTTTTCCATTCATAGTTGAATTGTAAAAAATCATTTTCATGGTGAGCAGTATGCCGCATGGCCATTCTGCTGTAATGTTCATTGTATAATCCGTTGGCAATCCATGCAATCATGTGTTTGGGCACAATTTCACTAATAAAGGCAACGCCTCGTTTCCATCGGGTGCCATTAAACCTTTTTACATAAAAGCGAAGGTTCACTTCTTCAAAATTGGTATGAAAGGGCCATTTTACCCCAAACACTTTTGTTTCATTGAATAGAAAACCTACCACACTGGCTAGCGCTTTCCCTTCAAAAAGGTCTAATTCTGTGCCTTTTGGAAGGTAAGGACTGAGTATTTCTGCTGGAATTTGGTAATTGAGCATTACTAAATACTCCCATTTGGCCGTGAGGAAGACTTTCTTCTCTTTCATAATTTGTTCATTATCAATCTATAAACAGAAAGCCTACCTTAAAAGTTGCTTAAAACGGAAAATATTTATAAAATAATTTAGTTTATAAAATAAACTAGTCTATGTTTGTGTTGTCAATCTACAAAAATGAAGCAAGTTGTTATTATCATAGTAGGATTTTTAGTTGCATATGGTTTAAATGCCCAGGTTAGGGTTCAAGGTTCAGTAAAAGACAATCGAGGTAGAATATTGGCAGGTGCTAATATTACCCTAAAGGGTACTTATGATGGTACTACTTCTGATTCTACCGGAAAATTCTCTTTTAAGAGTTTTGAGAGAGGTTCATTTGTGCTGGTGGCCAATAATATTGGATACAAGATTGTAGAAATGCCGGTTATATTGGCAAAGGATTCAGTTGAGGTAAATTTTGTTTTGAAAGAAGAAATCAGCGAATTAAAAGCAGTGGTAATTACAGCCGGTTCTTATGAAGCCAGCGATAAGAAAAAAGGTACGGTTTTAAAACCATTGGATATTGCAACAACTGCAGGCGCCAACGCAGATATTTCAGCAACCATTCAAACTTTACCAGGAGCACAGCGTGTAGGTGAGCAAGAAGGCTTATTTATTAGAGGTGGTAGTGCTGAAGAAGCAAAAATTATTATTGATGGAACGGTGGTAAATAATTTCTTCTATAGTTCAGTTCCAGGCATTTCGCAGAGAGGTCGCTTTTCTCCCTTCTTGTTTAGCGGTACTGTATTTAGTACGGGTGGATATTCTGCCATTTATGGACAAGCATTAAGTAGTGTGCTTAGTTTAGAAAGTATTGATATCCCTGAACGAAGTGAAGTGCAGGTTGGGTTTTCTCCTATTTTTTTAAGCGCGGGTTTTCAGGAAGTAGCAAAAAATAAAAAATCGAGTTTTGGCTTTAGTTATAACTGGGTAAATCTTTCTCTGTATCAAAAATTAGTTCCTCAGGCGCCAGATTTTTTTAAGGCACCAGATTTTCATACCGTAGATGCCAACTATCGTTTTAAAACAAAGAAGAATGGTATGTTTAAAATGTATGCATATTATAATGCTGGAGATTTAGCTGTTCGCAATCCCTCATTGGATAGTATTGGTTTAAAGAATGCATTTCAATTAAGTAATAAGAATTTCTTTACCAATATAAGCTTTCGCCAATTTTTAGGAAATGGTTGGAAATTAAATACTGCAGTAAGTGTTAGCTATAATAAAGACCGAATAGTAAATGAAGTACAAAATCAGCAGAACCAAAAAATTCCTGTTGTAAATATTCCTGTTATCAATTTTTCCCAATTTAATTTAACTACTCGTCAGTGGATGGTTCAAGCCAGAGCTGTTGTTGATAAAAGGTTTGGGGCAATCAATACACTAAGATTTGGTACTGAAGTTTGGAACAATCAAGATACCAGCTTGTACAGCAATTTAGCAGGATCTTTTGGATCAACAATTTCCGACTTTTATACAGCCGCATTTGCAGAAAGTGATTTATATATCACCATTAATTTAGCGTTTCGCCCAGGTTTCAGATTAGAACATAGTTCATTGTTGAATAAATGGAATATTGCACCAAGAGCCGCACTATCTTATAAAGTGGGTGCACAAAGCCAAGTGTCTGCAGATTACGGAATTTTTTATCAAACCCCAGAGCGTAGATATCTAACCAACAATGCTGAGTTTGATTTTTTAAGAGCAGATCATTATATACTTACTTATCAGCATATATCTAACAGTTATACTTTTAGAACACAAGTGTTTTATAAAAACTATATCAGTTTATTAAAAACAGATGCAACTGGTACTTCGGCCATCAATACCAATGGGGAAGGCTTTGCACAAGGGCTTGAATTATTCTGGAGAGATAAAAAAACCTTTAAGAATTTTGACTACTGGATTACCTATTCTTACTTAGATACAAAAAGAAATTACAATAATTATCCCATTGCTGCTATGCCCACATTTGCTGCAAATCACAGCGGTAGTGTAGTGCTTAAAAAATTCTGGGTAAAAAATATGTTTGGCGTAAACTGGAGTTGGAACTGGAGTACGGGCCGTCCATATTACAATCCCAACAAATCATCCAATGAGTTTTTAACTGATAGAACCATTGCATACAGCAGTAATAACTTTAGCTTAAACTGGTTGCCTAAATTGGGAAAAGCCAATACAGTAGTTGTAGTAGGCATCAATAATGTTTTTAACGAAACTCAAATTTTTGGATACAATTACAGCAATCGATTAAAAGACAACAGTGGCCAGTTCATTAATTCGGCAGTGATTCCACCTGCCCCTCGTAACTTTTTCTTAGGTGTATTCTTAAGTTGGGGTGTAGATAGAACTCAACAAAATATCAATGGAAATCTTTAATCAATCAACGGATAAAATTTAAAACGTATAAAATCAATTAGCTAAATAAATTAAATAACCAATAAAATTGATCAACATGAATAACGAAACTCAAAGAGACGATCAATTATGGCAAACGGCCAAAGCAAGAGTAGCATTTAGGTGGAGCCTTGCTAGCTACTTAATTGTAAATACCTTTTTAATTGGGATATGGTATTTCACTAGTGGAAATTTAAACCATTTTTGGCCCATCTGGCCCATATTAGGCTGGGGAATTGGAATTGCATTTCATTATGTTCGCGCTTATCATGGCGAACAAGTTTCTAGTGTGGAAGCCGAATACAATAAGTTAAAAAATCAATCACAAAACTAATTCTAACAAAAGAAATTTAAACCGAATAAAAATTAATTCAATCAAACTAATCATCATCATCATGAAAAAAATGCTCGTAATTATCGCAATGTTCATTATCGGAACTGTTGCTGCTCAATCTAAATTTGAAGCAGGAATGGGTAGGGGATTAACCCAATTTAAAGAAGCTAAATCTGCAGAAGAAATGTTAGCAGCAGCTGCTTTTTTTGAACGTGTTGCTGATGCTGAAAAAGATAAATGGTTGCCTTATTATTATGCAGCACAAACCAATATTTTAGCCGCTTGGATGAACCCTAAAACAGATAAAGACAAGGTTGCTGAAAAAATAAAAGAATTAATTGCAAAAGCTGAAACACTTGAGCCTAATAATTCTGAATTGAATTGTTTAAAACAAATGGTAGCTGTTTTACAGTTAACCGTAGACCCGATGAGCCGTTGGCAGAGTTATGGTACAGTAGCGGCCGAAGCTATTGCAAAGGCAAAAGCAATTGATCCTACCAACCCTCGCCCATATATGCTAGAGGGTCAATACCAAATAAATGTACCTGAAGCATTTGGAGGTGGTAAAGCGGTTGCAAAAAAATTGTTAGAGAAGGCTTTAGTGCTTTTTGACACATTTAAACCAGCGTCTCCTTTTCATCCTAATTGGGGTAAAGAGCAGGCTGTACAATCCTTAGCTGCTTGTCAGTAATTTGTGTACCTGATTTTTCGTAGCCCCGTTTTGCGGGGCTACCTTTATACCATAAATGCTTGCCATGGATCAACAAAATGAACTATCTGCACATTCTAGCTTAGCGCTCATTGAAAGTATGATTAACAAAGCCCAAAATCAGTTTTCCGAAAATGGAACATTGTATTTAGTTTGGGGTTGGGTAGTATCTATTTGCTCTTTGGGGCAATACCTATTGCTAAAATTGAATATGACCAATTTTAAACAATCAGGTTTCATTTGGTTAATGACCATTCCTGTAATGATTTATCAAATTTTCTTTTTAATTCAAAAGAAAAAAACGGAGAAAGTTAAAACCTATACCGATGAAATTATTGGATATGTATGGATGACATTTGGTATTTGTATGGGATTGTTTTCCTATATCATGGCCATGCTTCAAATTTGGAATTTGTTTTATCCATTTATTTTCTTATTCTATGGCATCCCTACATTTTTATCGGGAGCCATTATGCGTTTTAAGCCATTGATGGTTGGTGGAATTATTTGTTGGGTATTGTCATTGGTTTCCGTTCAAATTCATTCGATTGAAGTTATTCTCCTTCTAATTCCAGCAGTTTTATTTGGATGGATTATTCCAGGATATCTCTTAAGAGCAAGATTTAAATCAGCTTAATATGCCAGAAGAAAAAGAATTTTCGGAACAGGAAAGTTTGCAATTGATTGCAAGCATGATTAAAAAAGCCAAAGGAAGTTACCACGATACGGGTATTGGCTCCTTATTATGGGGAACCGTAATTAGTGTGGCATCATTTGTTTCTTACCTGCGCTTAGAATACCAATTTGATATTGGTTTTGATATTTGGTTATTGGCTTTAGTTGCAATTGTACCGCAAATTTTTATTTCTATACGTGAAAAGAAAAATGCTCAGGTAAAACAATACGACGATGATGTTGTAAATGCAGTTTGGTTGGTATTTGGCTTAACCATTTTTGGATTAAGTTTTTATCAGTTGATTGTTCCAGGTGTTACCGGAAAAATTATTCATGAAGAAGGTTGGGATTTAATTAAGCATTACAATGATGGTTCAAAACCAGATAAGGTGATCAACCCTTTTACACCAAGCCTTAACTCCATTTATATATTGGTGTATGCAATACCTACCATGGTAACAGGATTGGTGAAAAAGTTTAAGCCCATGACCATTGGGGCTGGCATTACTTATCTATTTTTTATTGCTTCCTGTTATACCAATAGTTCAAATGATATGTTGTTGGGAGGATTTACTGCCATCGTATGTTGGTTTATTCCGGGTATTATTTTAAGAAGAAAATATATAGCACAAAGAAAGGCTTCGAATGTTTAAAGAATTAGATCCCATATTACATTCACAACTACGCCTGGCCGTAATGAGTTTGCTCATTGGGGTAAAGGAAGCCGATTTTACTTTTATCAGAGAAAAAACCAATTCTACTGCAGGTAATTTAAGTGTGCAAGTACAAAAATTAAAAGACGCAGGGTATATAGATGTAGTTAAACAGTTTAAAGATAATTATCCTCAAACAACTTGTAAAGTTACGCCCGAGGGTATTTTGGCTTTTGAAAACTATGTAAAGGCTTTGCAGGAATATTTAAAGGTTGGTAACTAGACAATACGTAGTAATTTTGAACAAGTTGTTCAATTTGATGTTATAGATGATGATGCAGGATATTGTAAAAGTTGATAATCTTTCCAAGCAATTTGGCCATCTAACGGCAGTGGATGACCTATCATTTTCAGTTAAATCTGGGGATGTTTATGGCTTCTTAGGCCAAAATGGTGCAGGTAAAAGTACCAGCATCAGAATGTTGCTTACCCTTATTACTCCAACCAGTGGACATATAGAATTATTTGGATATGATTTAAATACCCATCGAAAAGAAATATTGCAACAAATTGGGGCAGTTATTGAAAAGCCAGATGTTTACAAATACCTATCTGCTTATCAAAACCTAAAACTATTTGCCAAACTAAGTGGGGTGAAACCAACCCATACTTTGTTGATGGATCAATTAGAAATGGTTGGCCTAGCCAATCGTGCCAACGATACAGTAAAAACCTTTTCCCAAGGCATGAAGCAAAGACTGGGAATTGCGATTGCCTTGGTGCACAATCCTCAATTAATTATTCTAGATGAGCCAACCAATGGGCTGGATCCTCAGGGTATTGCAGATATTAGAAATTTAATTTTGATCTTGAGTAAGGAACAAAAGAAAACGGTGATTGTATCTTCCCACTTATTAAATGAGATAGAGCAAATTGCTAGTAGGATTTTGATTTTTGATAAAGGCAAGAAATTGGTAGAGGGCACGGCGCAAGAATTGTTTAATACAGCCCAAACCATTCTTCAATTAGATACAACCAATAATACCCAAGCACTAGAATTTTTACTGCAAAGCAAATGGGCCAACAATTTGCAACCCATGCGCGATGGTCAATTGATTATTCAATTAGATAAATCAGACATTCCTTTACTCAATAAAGATTTAGTAGCTAATAATATTGAAGTGTTATTGTTACAACCAAGACATAGTTTAGAAGATTATTTTTTACAAATAACAGCAGGAAAACAACATGTGGGCACATTTAAAAATTGAACTCTATAAAATTTTCCGCAGACCCAGAACCTATCTGGCATTTGCTGCTATCACTGCGCTGATTGGTGTAATACAATTGGGCTTATTGGTAGATGGTAAAGAATATACTTCATTTGTAATGGCCGATTTTACCAGCTCATTTGCTGTTGATGGAAAAATATTGAATGGCTATTTTATCTGTTACGTTATACTTCAACTATTGTTGGTGCACGTTCCTTTATTGATAGCTTTGATTGCTGCTGATATGATTTCAGGGGAAGCCAATATGGGTACTTTGCGTTTGTTGCTTACCAAACCGCAATCTAGAACGGCCATTGTTACGGCTAAATTTCTAGCCTCCGTTATCTATACTTTATTATTACTAATTTGGATTGCAGTAATGGGGCTTTTTGTAAGTATGCTCATTTTTGGAACTGATGACCTGTTTTTAATGAAAAGTAGTTATGTAGTAATTGTAAAAGAGTCGGATGTTTTCTGGAGATATGCTGGTGCATTTTGTTTTGCAGCCTTGGCAATGTTAACAGTAACCTCTTTGGCTTTCTTTCTTTCCTTCTTTGCTGAAAATTCAATTGGGCCTATCGTAGCTACGATGAGTATCATTATTGTGTTCACTATTTTAAGTACGATGAATATTCCCATTTTCAATATCATCAAGCCTTATCTTTTCACATCACATATGATTACTTGGAAAGAGTTTTTCGATTTTAAAGTAAATGATGCCAATGAGGCAATTGTTGGGAGTATTCAATATCCAGAAAAAATTATTCGATCGGCTTCTATTTTATTGATTCATATTATTGGATTTGCTGGAACTGCCATTTTATTATTCAGGAAAAAAGATATCTTAAGTTAGGAAGGGCAACTGCCTTTAAACAAGCTACCATGTATAAGGAACTATCAAAAAAAATATTATTTACCATTGCTTTACTGATTAGTTTGAGCGCAGTTTCTTGGGCTCAGGATATGAATGCCTTGGTAGCAAAAGTGAAAGCCAAATTAGATTTAGTAAATGATTATACGGCTGATGGAAGAATGAAAACAGATGTGGCTTTTATTAAAGCACCAATTGGAACTGTAAAAGTATTCTACAAAAAGCCCAACCGTTTTCGTTTGCAACGCAATGGAGGTATTTCTGTTTTACCTAAAGGTGGAGTAAGCATTAATATTGGCAACCTGATACTCACTAGTGGTTTTGTAGCCATTGACGCAGGTACCGCAACTATTGGTAATGTAAAAACTAGGATGGTAAAATTATTGCCAAGCGGAGATAACAATGAAGTGATTTTATCTACTTTATATATTGATGAAGCCAATTTATTAATCATGAAGTCGGTTACTACCACTAGGGAAAACGGCACTTATGAGATGGAAATGAGCTATGGAAAATTTGCTTCCTACGGGCTTCCAGATAAAGTGTTTTTTAGCTTTAATGCAAAAGACTACAAATTACCCAAAGGAATTACGCTTGAATTTGATGATACCGATAAAGCGGTTAAAGACAAGATGAAAGGAAAGAAGGGAAGGGTAGAAATCAGTTATACTTCTTATGAAATCAATAAAGGAATTGCTGATAGCGTTTTTAAATAATTTAGTAAAGCGTTACGCTCCAACTTCTACTCATTACTTCTCCAGGTGTTAACAAATGGATGCCTTCTTTTTTTCTTAATTCTCCATTGGCGTCTACTGAATCTGCAATGCCACACCAAGGTTCTATACAAACAAAATCGGCATTCTTGGCACTCCAAATTCCCATGAAAGGGAAATTGCTGTATGAAAATGTAAATCCATGTTTGGTTTGATTGCTTTGTAAAGCAATGCTGGTAGATTGTAAGCCTTTAAACACTAAGGCATCTCCGTAAAACCATCTGGAGTTAATGGCCATTTACCTGCGGATTCTTTTGCATTGAACAATAAATAGTAATCTTCAAATGAAGTTCCTTCTACTAGTGGCACTTTAAAAGCAGGATGTGCGCCAACTGAAAAAAACAGGGGCTGAATATCAACATTGGTAACTTGATAAGTACAGGTTAATACATTCTTATGTAATGAATACGTAATTACAAAATGGAATAAAAATGGATATTGTTGAAGTGTGTTGTCATTCGTATTCAGTGTAAAGCTAATGCTGTCTTTCTCTTTGGCCGTTAATGTAAACTCAATGTCTCTTGCAAATCCATGCCTGCCCAATTGATAAGCAGTTCCATTGTGCTTATAGGTATTGTTTTTTAATCCTCCAACAATGGGGAACAATACTGGGCTTTTCTTACCCCAAAATGCAGCATCTCCACTCCATAAATATTCTAAAGCTGTATCCTTGCAATAAATACTTTGTAATTCTGCACCTTTAGGATTTACAGTAATACTTACATGGTTGTTTTCTAAATGAATCATAGTAGTTATCCTTCGTTTTCTTCTATTCTTTCATCTACTGCATTAGCAAACATTCTTGCACTCATTTTTCTCAATGGATTTTGCCTCATTTCTGCATAGCCAAAACGCATTCTGGGCTTTACCTTGACCTGCAATATCAAATGCAGTTCCATGATCGGGGCTGGTTCTAACAACAGGTAGCCCTGCTGTATAGTTAACACCCTCTCCAAAAGCAAGGGATTTAAATGGAATCAATCCTTGATCGTGATACATGGCCAGCACTCCATCAAAATGATCATACTGCCCTCTTGCAAAAAATGCATCAGCGCTATAAGGCCCAAAAGCCAACATGCTATTTCTAGCTTCTTTGATAGTGGGTTTGATAATTTCTTCTTCTTGTTTACCTATAAGCCCTTCATCGCCAGCATGTGGGTTTAATCCCAACACCGCAATTTTTGGTTTATTAATTCCAAAATCTTTTTGCAAACTGCTGTTCATGATTTTGAGTTTACTCAAAATATTTTCTCGCGTAATATGTTTTGAAATGTCTTCAACCGTTACATGTTCTGTAACCAATCCTACACGCATATTCTCTGCAACTAAAAACATCAATACATCCTGCACATTAAAAAATGCTTTGAAATAAGGTGTGTGTCCACTGTAATTAAAGCTCTCTGATTGTATATTTTTTTTATGAATAGGAGCGGTTACCAATCCTTGAATATGCCCCTCTTTAAGCGCTTTGGTTGCTTCTTGAAGCGATAAAAGGGCATATTTTCCGCCAGTTTCATTTAATTGACCCGGCATAATGGCCACTTCCTCTTCCCAAACGTTAAATATATTTACCTGCTTTGGGTTGATTTTGCTGAATTCCTTGATGCTAGTATAGTTAAAGTTGGCATCAGGTAGGCTTTTTCTATAAAAATTAAGTGTTTTATTACTTGCAAATACAACAGGCACACAGATATCCAGCAATCGCTGGTCCGAAACGGTTTTAATAATCAATTCCATTCCAATGCCATTCAAATCTCCGCAACTGAAGCCAATTACTGGTTTTTGTAATTCGTTACTCATGAACCTTTATTTAGGATGCTAAAATACTACTTTTGCAGCCATGCAATATACGCTCAAAAAATCGCTGGGTCAGCATTTCCTCACAGACGAATCAATCTGTAAGAAAATTGTACTTGGGTTAAAGCAAAATCCATTTGAGCATTTGCTTGAAGTGGGCCCAGGTGGGGGTGCCCTCACTAAATACTTAATTGGCTTAAAGGGCATTCAATTTAAGGCGGTAGAGTTAGATCATGAAAAAATTATCTATCTACAGCATACTTACCCAACCATGGCCAATCAATTGATTGAAGGGAGTATTTTAGATATTCCTGCACCTTCTGAAAATCAGTTTATTGGAATGGAAACAACAAGTGCCCGTAATGATTGGGATGTTTCAAAAAGAAGTGGCCGAAAGAATTGTTTCTAAGCCACAAACCAAAGTGTATGGAATTTTGAGTGTGTTGGTGCAAGCATTTTATGATGTAGAATATTTATTTGATGTTCCTCCCGAAAGTTTTAATCCACCCCCAAAAGTAACCAGTGGTATTATTAGGTTGGTGAGAAAAGAAAATTTTACACCAATGAAATCGGAGAAAGCGTTTTTTACCTTGGTTAAAGCAGCGTTTAATCAGCGAAGAAAAATGTTGCGCAATCCACTTAAACCTTTTTTTGATGCAACTGTTTTACAAGAGCCCATCTTTACCAAAAGAGCAGAACAATTAACGGTAGAAGACTTTGCTGCATTAACGTATAGAATGGGTAGCCATGGCTTATCGGAAGAGCTTGGTTAATTTTATTTTAAAATGAATTCGTTACAAACAATATGGGGAATAAAGTAATAATAACAGCCAGCGCTCATCCATTTCTACAGCAATATTTGTTAGAAAAAGGATATGATGTTGTAAGCGCGCCCACCATTACTTATGACGAATTGAAGCAAACAATTGCAGATGCAGTTGGTGTAATTGTTACCACCAGAATAAAAATAGATGCCACATTAATTGATGCTGCAGCAAAATTAAAATGGATTGGTAGATTAGGAAGTGGCATGGAATTGATTGATGTTGATTATGCACAAAGCAAGGGCATCCGATGCGAGAGTAGCCCAGAAGGAAATAGGAATGCAGTAGCGGAACATGCATTGGGTTTGTTATTGAGTTTAATGAACCGAATCAATAGCAGTTATACCGAAATTAAAAATGGGCAATGGCTAAGAGATAAAAATAGGGGAGATGAATTAAGTGGTAAAACTGTAGGCATTATTGGGTATGGAAATACGGGTGCTGCATTTGCCAAAATATTGGGTTCATTTGATGTGCAAATATTGGCTCATGATAAGTATAAAACAGGCTTTTCTGAAGGCAATGTGCAAGAATCAAACCTAGAGCAAATTCAGCAGGAGGCAGATATCATTAGTTTGCATTTGCCCTTGCGAGCTGATACCCTTCGTTATGCCAACGAGGCTTTCTTTAGTTCCCTGCAAAAACAACCCTATTTTATTAATACCTGCAGAGGGAAAGCCATGACTACAACAGCACTTATCGGCGCTTTGCAGAACGGGAAAATTAGGGCTGCAGGAATAGATGTATTAGAAAATGAAAAATTGGCTACCTATACTGAGGCAGAGCTATTACAGCTGGCCCAGCTGATTTCATTCCCTCAAGTGATTATAACGCCGCATATTGCGGGGTATAGTAAGGAGGCTTTCTTAAAGATGGCACAGGTATTGGTTAAAAAACTGGGCATTTAATAGGGTTTATTTGTGCTATTTTAGTAAATTTGTACATATGCAACGCTGCAATCAAATGTGGCGTTGTATTTTTTTTACCATTCTTAAAGCAAGTGTATGAGTGAGAATAACATGTATGTTACGCAGGAAACCTTCATCGAATGAAATCGATTGATCGCCCTGCTGCTTCAAAAGCTATTGCCGAAGCCAGAGAAAAGGGAGATTTAAAAGAGAATGCCGAATATGATTCTGCAAAAGAAGCACAGGGAATGTTAGAAGCCAAAATCAAGCAATTGGAAGGCGTAATTGCCAATGCAAAAATTGTTGATACAACTACAATTGATACTAGTAAAGTAACCATACTTACTAAAGTAACCATCACCAATATGGCTACTAAAAAAACAGTAACCTATCAAATTGTTGGCGAAAAAGAAGCCGATTTAAAATTGGGAAAAATTTCTGCGGGTTCTCCAATAGGCAAGGGTTTGATGGGTAAGGTAAGAGGCGAAGTTGCTGAAATACATGCACCCAATGGCATTTTAAAATTTAAAGTGGAAGACATAACTGTTTAACAGATGACCATTTTTTCTAAAATTATTGCGGGTCAAATTCCTTCTTATAAAATTGCAGAGAACAATCATTTCTATGCGTTCTTAGATATATTCCCTCTAGTAAAAGGGCATGTATTGGTAGTGCCCAAAGTTGAAACGGATCAATTTTTTAATTTAGAAGCAACCTATTTAAACGAAATATTGGCATTTGCTCAACCCATTGCCAAAGCCATTGAAAAAGCATTTCCTTGTAATCGTTGTGGGTTATCTGTTATAGGCTTAGAAGTTCCTCATGCTCACTTGCATTTAGTACCCATCAATAGTGCAGACGATTTAAATTTTAATCGCCCTAAATTAACCTTGTCTAAAGAGGAACTTATAGAAGTACAGCAGGCTATATTAAATCAACTTTATTTTTAAGCTAAGGAAGGGTTTTATTTTTTTACCCTTGTTGGATTTTTATTGATAAAATCACCCCATCCACCTGCTTTTCCCCCTCTTTTATTGCCTGGCTTAACACCCGATTTTGCTGCAATTCCATTGTTTTGATAAAAATGGCAAAGTGCTACAGAAAGTGCATCAGTAGCATCATAATGCTTGGGTTTTTCTGCTATTTGTAATATGGTTTGTAGCATTTTCCATACTTGTTCCTTGTCGGCATTTCCGTTTCCTGTGATGGCTTGTTTTACTTTTTTAGGAGCATATTCTGTAACGGGAATTTGGGCTTGCATAGCGGCTGCAATGGCCACTCCTTGGGCTCGGCCTAACTTAAGCATACTCTGTACATTTTTGCCAAAAAAGGGGGCTTCAATGGCAAATGATGTAGGATGATACAATTGAATCAATGCCGTTATTTTGGTATAAATCATTTCTAATCTTGCATAAATATCTTTTTCTTTTGTAAGCTTTAGCACATCCATTATCAGTAAGGTTGGCTTACCCTTTTGAATACCCAGTAAAGCAAAACCCATTAATTGCGTTCCTGGATCAATTCCTAAAATAACAGCATCGTATTTCATGTAGGGTGAAATTAAGCATTTCATTGTTTGAATGGATAATCTCTGTTCATTCGGGGCCGATACTGTACTATCTTTGTTCAAACCTATTTTTTTTTGAATAAAAGGCAAAAAAATATCCTCAATTATGTAATTGGCCCTGTACTATTTGTTTGGTTGTCTTATTCTATTTACAGGCAAGTGCAACACCAAACAGATGTACAAAATTCCTGGGATCAAATTCTACATGCGTTTAAGCAATTCAATCGTTGGGAACTGTTTGCTGCAATTGCACTTATGTTCGTGAACTGGGGACTTGAAGCACGCAAATGGCAATTACAAATTAAAGGGATAGAGCAGATTGGATTTTTTAATGCTTTCCGCTCTATTTTAGCGGGTCAGGCATTGGGATTTAATACCATTAACCGTATAGGAGAATCTGCAGGAAGAGCAGCTTTTTTACATGAAGGCAATCGGTTAAGAGGCGTAGTATTGTCATTTGTGGGGAGCATGGCCCAAATCATCGCTACCTTTGTAATGGGAGCCATTGCGCTTTTGTATATGCGCATCTTTATATTAGATGAAAATACAGAATTGAAAGGCTTATCTATATTTTGGTTGGATGGATTGATTTATGTGATAACTGGGGGTGTTATTTTGTTTACGCTGGCTTATTTTAAACTAGCAGGCTTAATTGAATTGTTAGAAAAAATTCCCTTGGTTGCCAAGTATCGGTTTCTTGTAGAAAAACTAGAAGACTTTCATTGGAAAGAATTAACGCATATTCTTGTTTTGTCTTTTCTGCGGTATTCTGTGTTTATAGTTCAATATATTTTGTTGATGCATTTGTTTAATGTAGCTATTTTTTGGTTGGATGCGGCGGCATTGGTTGGTGTAATGTTGTTGGTGATGGCCATTATACCTACGGTTACTTTAGCCGAATTAGGATTTAGGGGTAAATTGAGTTTACTCTTATTTGGAATGGTAAGTACCAATGCCGTAGGAATTATTGCTACAGCTGCTGGTATTTGGTTAATTAACTTAATCTTACCAGCTATTGCTGGTAGTTTATTTATATTAGGGGTAAGAATATTTAGGAATAGTAAATAAAGAAATGGTGAAAAATTTAGTGCTACTAATTGGATTTGTTTTGAGCTCCATTAGCTTATCGGCTGGGGATGATTTTTGCGGCCTAAGGAATACAGCTTTTCAGGAAGGCGAAAGCATTAGTTATAATGTGTATTATTCGGTAATTGGTTTATATGTAAATGCAGGCTCAGCTAATTTTTCTGTGGCTATGGATAAAATGAATAATAAACCTGCTTATCATGTTACTGGAACAGGTTCTTCTAATTCCAACTACGATTGGATATTTAAAGTGCGCGATAAATATGAAACGTATATTGATACAGCAACATTACAACCACTTAAATTTATAAGACAAGTAGAAGAAGGTGGCTATAAGATCAATGAAAACGTAACATTTAATAAAGAAGTAAATAGTGCAATCACCACCAAGGGGGTGTTTAAAGTACCCGCTTGTATTCAAGATGTATTGAGTTCTATTTATTATGCTAGAAATATAGATTATTCAAAATATCAAATGGAAGATAAAATTCCTTTTACCATGTTTTTAGATAATCAAATTTATAATCTCTATATCAAATACTTAGGGAGAGAAGAAATCAAAACCAAATATGGCAAGTTCAGGGCCATTAAGTTTAGGCCATTGTTGGTAAAAGGAACTATTTTTTCTGGAGGAGAGAAGATGACGGTTTGGGTTACCGATGATGCCAATCATATACCATTGAGAATTGAGAGTCCAATTGTGATAGGATCAGTAAAAGTAGATATGATGGGCTATAAAGGCCTACGCTATCCTTTGAGCTCATTAATTTCTTTGCGCTAATTGCGCGCTAAATATCTGCGAGCTTAAAAATTTCATTTACCCGAATACCTTTTTCTGTTGCCTGAACAGTACAACATTCATTAACGGGGTCGTGCTCAAAAAACAAAATATATTGTTGGTCAGCAGCTTCCTGTAAAAAAGATTTTTTCTCTTGTAAAGTTGTGTAAGGGAACATATCATAGCCCATAACATAGGGCAGCGGTATATGCGAAACAGAAGGAAGCAAATCTGCCATGTAAACAATGGTTTTGCCTTTGTAATTTATCTGTGGCAACATCATACTATTGGTATGTCCGTTTACAAAACGAATAGCAATATCAGTAGCAAAATCAACCCTTCCCAATAAATTGTTTTCATCAAAATCGGCTGCAGGGCTGGGTACAAAATGAAGTTTCCCCGTTTCTTTAATGGGTAATATATTTTCTTTTAAAAAGGAAGCTTTTTCTCTCTCGTTTGGATTTACTGCCCAATCCCAATGTTTGGCATTGCTCCAGAATTGTGCGTTGGGAAATGCAGTTGTTAATTTATCTCCTTCTTTAATAATGGTGCCTCCGCAATGATCAAAATGCAAATGCGTATGAAATACATCGGTAATATCATTGTTGGAAAATCCATTGGCTGACAGTGAACTTTCTAAGCTATCATTTCCGTTGAGGTAGTAGTGGCTAAAAAATTTGGCATTCTGTTTATTCCCCATGCCTGTATCAATCAAAATCAAGCGATCGTCTGTTTCAATTAATAAACTTCTGAGTGCCCAATTGCATAGATTGTTTTCATCAGCAGGATTTAATTTATTCCAAAGGCTTTTAGGAACTACGCCATACATGGCACCGCCATCTAATTTAAAAAAACCAGTGTTAATACTATAAAGCTTCATGTTGATGCGTCTTTTTTTGAAGTACTGCTGCAGAGTACAACACAATGAGTCCTAATACAAAAAATACAACCAATGCCAATACGGAATTTCTTTGTGAGCCCGTAAATTCATTGATATATCCAAAACTAAACATGCCAATTACAATGGCAATTTTTTCGGTTACATCATAAAAACTAAAAAATGAAGCAGTGTCTTTGGTAACTGGCATCAATTTGGCATAGGTACTTCTGCTAAGCGATTGAATACCCCCCATTACAAAGCCTACCAATATGGCTAAGCCATAAAATTCATAAATGCCATTTCGTGGTAATTTATAGCCTACTACACATAAAATAATCCAGAAGAAAACAGTAACCATTAAAGCTTGAAAGTTGCCAATCTTTTTAGATAGGAATGCAATGGTAAAAGCACCTGGGATGGCGATTAATTGAATAATTAATATGGCAATAATTAAATTGGTTGTAGGAATATTTAATTCACTTTTTCCATAAAGGGTGGCTACTAACATAACCGTTTGAACACCCATATTAAAAAAGAAAAAAGACAATAAAAATCTTTTTAGTACTGGTAAATGATTTACTTGCTTCCAAACTTTATTGAGTTCCTTATAGCCCTTGGTGAAAATATTTTCTGTATTCGTATTGCCCAATGGTTTGTTATTGGGTAATCTTTTTAATGAAATCTGTGCAAATCCCCACCACCAAAATCCTACCAATAAAAAAGAGATTTGAGAAGCTTTACCTACTGTAATACCAAATGTTTGCGGAGACAATACAAACACAAAACAGATGATTTGTAAAATCATACTGCCTATATATCCCATGGAAAATCCTTTTGCACTAACCTTGTCTTGATCTGCCGGTGCTGCAATTTCTGGTAAGAATGAATTGTAAAAAACTAAGCTGCTCCAAAATCCTATGCAAGCAACAATTAAGCAACCAAGCCCAAAAGCTAAATTGTCTTTAGTAAAAAAATACATAGAAGAGCAGGCAATACTTCCTAGCGTACAAAAGAAGAATAAAAACTTTTTCTTATTGCCCTTATAATCGGCAATGGAAGATAAAATGGGAGAGCTGATGGCTACAATAATAAATGCAATAGCCAATGCATAATTGTACAAAGATGTATTTACATATTCTCTTCCAAATAATGTTACAGTATCTACCGAAGTTTGATCATTTCCATCACCAGTAATTGCTTCGTAATAAGCAGGAAAAATAGTAGAAGTGATTACTAGGTTGTAAGAGCTGTTGGCCCAATCGTACATGGCCCAGCCATTGATTACTTTTTTATCCGCAGTTTTTATCATGTAATTATTACTTTAAATAACCTGTATAAATTAAGGTAATCAAAATCAATCCTACAATAATTCTATACCATCCAAACAACAGAAATCCATGTTTTTGTAAAAAACCAATGAAGAAACGAATGGCTAATAAAGCCACAATAAATGCAACCACATTTCCTAATCCTAATAAAACCAAATTGCTTTTAGTAGTTAATAGCTCGGGTGTTTCTTTGATTGCTTTTAATAATTTGTAACCAGTTGCCGCAGCCATGGTAGGCACAGCTAAAAAGAAAGAAAACTCTGCAGCTACACTTCTGGTAAGTTTTTGTTGCATACCTCCAATAATACTAGATGCACTTCTACTCACTCCAGGAATCATGGCAATACATTGCCAAATACCAATAATAAATGCCCTGGTATATGAAATATCTTCTTCCTTATCAATGGTGTGAGTCTTAAATAACTGATCAATAAAAATCAAAACGATACCACCTACCAACATGGTGATAGCAACAGTCAAAGGGCTTTCTAATAATGCATCTATTTTATCGGAAAATAAAAATCCTAGCCCAAGTGCTGGAATAACTGCAATAAGCAGCTTAGCATAAAACGACCAGTGGTTTAAAGGGAAAAACTTTTTTCGGTACAACACAATCACCGAAAGAATAGCGCCTAATTGAATGGCAATTTCGAATAATTTGGTAAAATCATCTTTAGCAATTCCCATAAAAGAACTGGCAATAATCATATGGCCGGTAGAAGAAATGGGTAAAAACTCTGTCAAGCCCTCTACAACAGCAATTACAATGGCTTCAAAAATGGTCATAAAGTTGGTTTTAGGTAGGTAATTCTACCTAAATATAAAGTTTATGACTTGAATAGCATCATTTTATCATCCCAACCGATTTAAAAAAATTAATTAATCCGATACTGCTGTTAGATCCAGTTTTTTTACAAAGGGATCGGAGCCTTTTGCTAACCAAGGAATCAGATATATCCATCTGTTTACTCACTATTTTTTGGGAATTATCATTTGCAATAGATTGGATTATTTCCCATTCTTGGGGATGCATATTTTCTAACCAGGGGATAGGTGTATGTTTTATCTTTTCTATTTGCTTAGGTGTTAAATGCAGTTCTTCGGGATAGTATTCATTACCATTATATACTGTTTGGATAATCTCATCAATTCCCTTAAGGCTATTGCCTTTGCAAACAAATCCTTTTGCGCCAAAACGAATCATTGCTTTGATAGCTTGTAAATCATCCAGCATAGACACAGCGATTACTTTAATGGGTAATTTTTTTAGATGAATATATTTTGCCACCTCGTATCCTGAAATTCCATTAGGCATGCTAATATCTAATAAAAGAATATCTGGTTGTAGATGATCACTGATTAGTTGAATACATTCTTTGCCACTTGTTGCTTTACCAATTACTTCAAAATTTGGATACTTTTTTAATACTTCAATTACCCCATCTAGAAACGCTAAATGATCATCGCATAGCATTAGCCTTATCATACTCTAATGAATTTTAAATTTATAACACCGACAATTTGCTGAAGGGAAAATTGTCGGTGTAAATTAGGTTATTCTTAATATGTTTTTCTGTATATATGTTAATGTTTTGTGAAGGGGGGGGGG
>VIKJ01000029.1:26701-27366 GCA_008080615.1 Chitinophagaceae bacterium
GAAGGGGGGGGGGTATATTTTCTACACGATATCCTTATTTTAGACGTAAAAAGATAATTGATGAAAAAGTGTACAGAAAATATACCCCTATGAAATTTGGTGGTAATCGATTTTTCAAAATAAATTCGATTAAACAAAATATTTTATTATGAAATTACAAAGCATTTCTGAATTTCAGAAAAGGGCAATTGACCCGAAAATTCAAAGCAAGTTTATTGGTGGCCAGTGGACATGGAATATTGATTTAGGTGGAACTGTAACAGGACCTGGTTCTGCTTTGCAAAGTGAAATGACTTCTCCGCCTCAAAGTGCTGAAGTTGGTGATACTAATTGTTTAAGTTGGTCGGCTGATTTTATGACCGCTACAAGTGCTACGTATTGGTTTGTACACCAATAAAATAAGTTTAATCGATAAGGAATTAAAATGGTTAAAAATTTTATTTTCACACTTCTAGTTACTTTTTCTTCCTATAATCAACAATTCGCGCAAGAATTTGATGTTTTATCATATAATAAAACAATCAATAGTGCAGAATTGTTGATTGTAAGAGGGAGCTTAAATGAAGCAATTGTACATTATGAAATTGCTCTAAAAAAAGTAGGGTTCCTTTTAAACAAAGATTTGTACAATCTTTGTGTTTGTCATTTAAAAAAATGTAATATAT
>VIKJ01000191.1:0-1529 GCA_008080615.1 Chitinophagaceae bacterium
GTTCGCTGAGCCGTAAAGTGGGGTGCTGAAACTTCAAAACGGCCACGCAGTTCCTGCGTGCGTTTTTTATTATGTTCACTCGCTCGCGTAAACGCAGCTCGTTACCATAATAAAAAACGGCTGGTTTTCACCAGCCGTTTTTCGTTTCGCGTGGAGCCGACCGGATTCGAACCGGTGTCCAAACATCGCAACCATTAGCTTTCTACATGCTTATTTCTTTATTAATTTTAGGCAGTAAGCCGGAAAAGAACAAACCAACCTACCGCTTAGCTGGATGGTCTTAGGCAACAGGCACAGCCTTCTGTTGCAGCATCCTCTTTTATTTTTAGTCGGCGGCGGCACATGGAAAGAAGCGAACCTGTGCGGCGGCCCAAATGGTTACTTAATCACTGATTAAGCAGCCATGGCATACTGAGTATTGCCAGTTGAGTTTTGAATATTCAGATTAAAGTGCTAATTATCCAACGCACTGCATGCTTACACCAACCGTAGCCTATGCTGTCAAAACCAACACGGCCCCATTTATATGTAGGTAGAAATCAACTACAAAGATAAGATTATTCGCTCGAAGCAATTTCGCAGTTCAAATAGCAACCACTTTGGTTTAACAAAAGTTTCGAAATTTAAATAGGCTAATACTATCTAAATATCTAATTAAAGCAACCACCTTACTTAAGCAACCTCCAAAAATCCAAGCCCAATGCATAAGCCATTAAACCCAGCAATAATACCATACCAACCATCTGTGCGTATTCCATGAACTTATCACCTGGTTTACGGCCAGATATCATCTCATAGATGGTAAACAGTGCATGACCACCGTCGAGGGCAGGAATGGGCAGTATATTCATAAATGCGAGTACAATAGAAAATATACCAGTAAGTGTCCAGAATCTTTGCCAGTCCCATACACCAGGAAATGTATTTCCAATACTAATCACACTACCCAATGAATCACTTGCATTTACCTTACCTGTAAATATTTGCTTGATACCTGTTACGTATTTATCGAGGGTTTCCCAACAATGCGTAAAACCAATCGGAATAGATTGCAACAAAGTATAATCCTGTGTTACAGTACCTAAAATTTTCAACGGACTCAAAGCAAAGAATCCAATAGAGCCTTTATTGTTCACTAGGGCTTTCACATTTAGCGTATCTGCACCTCTAATTAAAGTAAGTGTAACCAAAGAATCGGCATATCCTTTTTTAATAGCATCAAACTCTTGATAATATTTAAACGGTTGATTGTTGATTCCAATTAAGGTATCTCCTTTGCGTAATTCACCTTTGGTAATAGTGGCAGATTTACCAATTGAATCTACAATAACAGGATAACGAGGAATTAATAAACCACTGAATTTTTTTTGTGTAACCAG
This sequence comes from Chitinophagaceae bacterium, assembly GCA_008080615.1. Lineage (GTDB taxonomy): Bacteria > Bacteroidota > Bacteroidia > Chitinophagales > Chitinophagaceae > Sediminibacterium. The sequence continues at coordinate 1,380 of VIKJ01000191.1, forward strand.
TGTTTTACCAAATTCTGCAGGAACATCAATATCCAATTGTTGCCCATCACGAACTACTTGTAATTTTTTGGCTTCTTTCAACACCATATCCGATTCCAGTGTTCCAAAATTTTCAATGGGTGTTCCATCAATTCCTACTACATTATCGCC
>VIKJ01000191.1:1545-3598 GCA_008080615.1 Chitinophagaceae bacterium
GAATCGGCATATACTCCATATTTCAAATTCTTTACAGGCAATTGTTCTTCGCCCCAAACCCAAGTAATTCCAATAAAAATGATGATGGCTAAAATTACATTCACCACTACTCCACCAACCATAATGATCAATCTTTGCCAAGCTGGTTTACTCCTAAATTCCCAAGGCTGCGCAGGCAAATTCATTTGCTCTTTATCCATACTCTCATCAATCATTCCTGCAATCTTAACATAGCCGCCAAATGGAATCCAGCCCAATCCATATTCGGTTTCGCCTTTTTGTTTTTTCCATAAACTAAACCATGGATTAAAAAACAAGTAAAACTTTTCTACCCTGCACTTAAATAATTTAGCAGGAATATAATGTCCTAATTCGTGCAGTACTACCAAAATAGAAAAAGATAAAATGAACTGACCCATTTTAACTCCAACACTTAACCAATCAATTGCTAATAAACTCATACAAATATCCCGAAGGTTTTAAATTTTAAACGATTTTACATGTGAACCAATGATGCGGCAAAATCTCTTGATTCTGCATCTGTATCAAAATAATCTTGTAACGTAGGTTGTTCTATAAAACTAATTTTTGCCATTGTTTGTTCAACCAATTCCGTCATATCTAAAAAGCCAATACGATTTCTAAGAAATGCAAAAACTGCTATTTCGTTGGCAGCATTTAAAATGCAAGGCATATTTCCTCCTTTGTACAAGGCATCTGTTGCCAATGCCAAATTGCGAAAGGTTTTTAAATCGGGTTCTTCAAAAGTTAGTGTATTGGGCTTTTTAAAATCATATCTAGGAAAATCATTCCTGATTCTTTGTGGAAATGCCAATGCATATTGAATGGGCAATTTCATATCGGGCATTCCCATTTGCGCTTTAATACTTCCATCTTCAAATTGAACCATACTATGAATAATACTTTGTGGATGCACTACAACTTGAATTTGATGTGGATCTAAATTGAATAACCATTTGGCTTCAATCATTTCCAAACCCTTATTCATTAAAGTAGCTGAGTCGATGGTAATTTTTGCACCCATGCTCCAATTAGGATGTTGCAAAGCATGATCTCTTTTTACATTCACTAAAAAGTTAGGCTTCTTTCCCAAGAAAGGACCACCACTTGCAGTGAGAATGATTTTCTCCATCTTATTTCTTCCCTCTCCTACCAAACATTGAAAGATGGCCGAGTGCTCACTATCTACGGGAATAATGGGAATTCTTTTTTCGGCCGCTAATCGCATTACGATATCTCCTGCAACAACCAATGTTTCCTTATTGGCCAATGCAATGGGTTTACCTAATTCAATGGCTTTTAACGTAGGCTTTAATCCTGCATAACCTACAATTGCTGCCAACATCATATCATAGCAATCCATCGAAGCAGCTTCTATCAGAGCATCTTCTCCAGCAAATACTTTAACAGTAGTAGAAGCCAATGCCTCTTTTACAAGAGGATATTTTTTTTCGTCGCCAATTACTACAACATTCGGATTAAACAATAGTGCTTGTTTAATCAATAATTCGTGGTTGCTTTGAGCGGTTAGTATTTCGGCTGTAAACAAGTCTGGATTGGCCTTGATTACATCTAATGCCTGTGTTCCAATAGATCCTGTTGAACCAAATATTGCGATGCGTTTCTGACTCATAATTGAATTGCTTCCTTTAACTGGGCATAGTTACACAATTTAAGCGAAAAAAAGGCCTCCAGCGTTATGAGTATTAACATATAATTCTAATTAATAGCAGCTACTGTTAACTAAAAATAGGGCGAAACTATTCTTTGGATTCTGCTATTTTTGAGATAATGGCAAACTCTCTTACATGAAAAAAGTAGCTTTTTTAGTCCCTTCGCCTTATAACTGGTTGATATGGCTTAATGCTTTGGTAATGCTTACAGGATTATTTTTCTTTAATTGGCGTCCGGTTATGGTGGTAATGGGGTATTTGTTCGAAACAATTATAATTGGACTAATTCATATTTGCAAACTTTTTGTAGTTACTTATTGGGGCAAAATACAACAAGAGTCTGTTGGTTTGGGCAAAAC
>VIKJ01000030.1 GCA_008080615.1 Chitinophagaceae bacterium
CACTATTTGGTTTTAAACGGCGGGAGATTTCTATTTTTTGTAAAGAAGCACCTTCTTTAAAACCGCTGCTGAGTAAAATGAGGTCTTGTACCGACATGCCTTCGGCAAATTCAAAAATGCCGGGCTTATTTACTTCTCCATTAATAGTGATATACCTTTTTTCGCGAAGATCATTGATGCGATAAATTTGTACAGAATCTTCCCGTACTAGTTCAATGTATTTTACCCCGCTCATTACTTCATTGATGTTGAAATTGATGTATTCAATGGTAAAATCGGGTTTTAATCTACGCAGTAAGGCCCTGCTGGTATAGGCATCTTCTTTTAGTTTACCCGCCAACAGCAATTCTCTTAAAGAATATTTCATTTGGCTCATGCCATAAGCACCGGGATAGTAAACCGCACCATTAATAGATACCCTATTTAAAAACATATTGGCCAATGCATCTACCACCAAGGTATCGCCTGTATTCAATTTAAAAGTAGGCAATTGCTGTAAATTAATGCTCAACAATTCTTTGTTTCTGGCCCCAAACCGAAACACGCGTACTACTTCTTTATAGGCCATATCGGCAAAGCCACCAGCATATTGTATTATATCTGATGCTGTTTCGTTGGGCATGATATCAAAAAGCGCAGGCTTTTTAACCGCGCCTTTTAAGGCAACACGGGAAGTATAGGGATTTACGCGAATCACGTCTCCGTCTTGTAAAATTTTATTCTTAGAAAGGTCCGATTTAAAGAGAAAATCGTAGAGATCAAATACTACAAGGTTTTTACCATTGCGCACCAAGTCTATTTGCCTGAAAGAACCAATGGCGTTGGGACCACCCGATGCATAAAGGGCATTCATGATGGTAGAGAGCGAAGAAAGTTCGTAATTACCGGGACGTTTAATTTCACCAATAAGGGTAACTTGAATACTCCTGAGTTGGCCCAACGTAACTTGCAGTTGAACCGCTCCAGCGTTTAGGCCGGGATAAATAGCACTTAGTGCTTTTTTTAATTTGGCACGGGCATCTTCAATGCTAAGACCCGCCACTTTTACAGGACCCAAGTTGGGATAACGAATGTCTCCATCTGCGCTCACGCGCAATCTTTTGGTAATGTCTGAAACGCCGTAAATATCAATCACCAATTGATCGTTGATGCCAATCAGGTAGTTTTGAGGAGTAGCAATTTGCAGGTTGGGTTGAAAGCTAAGATCTTGGTTGGCAAAAATTTCCCAACCATAGGGTTTGAGCCCAACACTGGTATCTTTAAATTGCTTGGCAATATTGTTGTTATTGCTATTAATGTTGGGTTTATAGCGTTGCTCATCGGGGTCCGATGCATTTTTAACCGAGCCATTAATTTCTTTCATGGTAGAAGGATCAATTAGAGCCAGTCGCTTTTTTAGTTGAGCAATTTGATCGGAACTCAGGCCTTTTTCCCGGGCTTTCATTTCTAGTTCCGTATCGGAAAGGCCAATCAATTGGTATTGGCTCATGAGCACAATAATTTGTTGATCGGTTAGGTTATCGATGCTAACCGGTAGGTTTTGGGCAGAAACAGCCAATTGCAGCAGGGAAAAAACCAATATGAATAAACCAGCAACTCTCTTCATAATTTGTGAATATAGAACCAATTAAATCAGCGGTTAAAATTAGGCCTTTTAAAAAAGTAAATCAAGGAAACTTGCACGCGGGTATTGCTGCGATCACTATCGGGGGCAGGTTGAGCAAAAACATTGTTGAGTTTAACCCAACGGTAATTGAGGGCATTGGTGTTTTGCAAGGAAGCACTTATTAAAAAATTATGTACATCCCATTGCAGGTTTAGGGCTAGGTTAAGGTGGGTATAATAGCGATCGGCATAGCCATTGCCCACAATGCCATTGAAATAATTGTAAATGGTAAAATCGTTGTTATAGGCAATCCGTTCGGCAGCAAAGCCTATTTTTTTCAAGCCTTTTATCCAAGCTAGCTCTATATGTACACTGTTGCTACCCGGGCCAATGGCAGCCCCCATTACTTGGCCCCAATTGCTATAACCTTGGGTAATATAAGGATGGGTGTACCAAGAATTGGTTTTGGGGGTAGAGAAGGGCGCAGCAGAATCGAAAATGAGGTGGACATCGGGCAATTGTAATTGGGTAAGTTCGGCACTGAGCCATATTGTACCACCCTTGAACCCATTGCTGTTGTTATTGGGGGAAGATGAAGAAGCAAAGCCTTTTCTAAAGCCAATGGTATAGCCCGTAGGGATGGTATCTCCAAAAACATTGATTGGATTGGCCCAACGATTGGCCCTACCATATTCGGCATATACTTCGGCCAGTTCTTTGGGCATTTTATAGCGAACAAATAAAGCCCCCAAGTTGGCAGTTGCTGGTTTATTTTCGTAAGATTTTACAATATCGGTAGATTGAATATTGGTTTCACTGGTATAAAAATAACTGGCCCCAGTAGCCCCTATAAAAAAGTTCTCCATGCCCTTGGGAGAAAAGCTGAACAGGTATCCGAATATATTTCTATTGGTGGTAGATTTATTGGCAATACCGCCTGCCCAAATAGTACGCATGGTTGCATTGTCTTGGGGTTCAAAAGGAGTATTCTGTAAACTACCATAAATAAGCTCAAATTCTACATTGCCCCACTTAGTGGGCAGGGGTTGAATAGATTGAAAAGTGGCGTGTAAAAAACCTGGGGCATTGTTGGTAAGCACCAAGCTGTTTTTGCGAGCCGGGCCCCACCAAATATTTTCGGTAGAAATACCCATGCTCAATTTTTGGGTATTGTAGCGAATGCTAGATTGGCCGGGGAAAAATTGGGAAAGGGCATCGGTACCAAATTGGCCAAGGTTATCGAGCTTATTGAGTTGGTACATATAATACCGCGAATAATAATTGTTATCGGTAGGGTTGCCATTAAAGGGCGCAGGTGCGGTATTGACGGCCTGCACTATTTCGGGCTGTAATTGAATGCTGAGGTTTTTGAATTGAAAAAAAGCACCTACGCTAAAGCGATGTTGTGCTCCCACTGCAGGAATAAAAGAACCATCATTGGCACTGATGGGCAAACTGCTATTAAACTGTTGTTGATAGGTTGCTTGTACCCAAGTAAATTGAGGTTTTGATTTTTTTGTGAATGTTTTATTTAGCTGATTTAGCCAGAAGATACTTGTAGAACGGTTGGAGAATGAACTTTGATTAGCGTTATTCAAATCGCTTATTTGAGCTAAGCGTTGATAATCGTACAAATCAATATCCGATTGTAAGGCTTGGGCCTGCAAAAGATTTACGCAATTGTTTATTAGCAGGAACGCAATACAAACAATGAATTGATTTATATCCTTTTTCAAAAGAAATAACTTGCTTTACATTGAACAAATACATTGAAGGCATTGCCTTGTTCCCATCCATAATTCTTGGAATGCACTAACTGCATTTCTCCGTTGATCAATAGTTTATTAAACCGATGCTGTCCTAAAAAACCCAGGGCAATATCATTCCATTGAATGGGACGCATGGCTAATAAATTAGAAGGGCCTTTAAAGCCTTTAGGATCTTGTTGAATGCGTTGCATTTTTACACCAATCATATTAAAGCCATGTATTTTTTTTACTTGTAGGGTTTGCACATTGTTGCCAAAGCCGCTGCCAGCTCCAAGGTTTTGGTTTTGATAACTGAGGCCCTGTGTTACTCCACCATGTTCGTACCAATTGCCTGAATTGCGTAAAACACTAGAAGCTGATTGTGCCATTTGGGTAATTTCTGCGGCAATATCAATCAACTGATTATTTTTTTGAACAATGATTTTTTTTGCTCCCAATATATAAGCTGCCGAATGGCTGGGATTTACGGCAATGTCTCGCAGGTTTTGCTTAAAATCATTGTAACCAAATTCGGCATAGAATTCTGCTTGGTGCTTGGGCAATATCCAACGGGTAAAAAAACTAAAAGCACCATCACTGGGAATAGAACTGGAATTGGCATTGGCCACCGGGCTGGATGCTTCAAATACAGGGAGGTATTTGTTTATGAACCCAGTTTTAAGTTTTTGATCAGTTTGGTATAAATGTTCGGTTCTGGTAAGCCCTACAAAAAAATGCGGCATGAAGCTGGGCTGATAGGTAAGTACAATCCCGTTTATATAACGGCTATCATTTTTAGGAAGCAGGGGCTTCATATAAAAATTCTCAAATGCCGCACTGGTATCTTCATCCAATTTACCTGCAATCAATTGCCATTCAAATGAGCCAATGAGTGTTTTAAGGGGGCGGGTAGAATTAAAAGTGATGTGTTTGAAACCTGGCGCATTATTGCTCATCATGAGGCTGCTGAACTGACCAGGCCCCCACCATAGATTTTCGGAAGATACACCAACTGAAACAGGCCCTAGGTTTAACCGTACAGACGATTGACCCAAGTAAGCTTTACTCAATGCTTTGCCACTGTTAGATCCATATTCGGCAGTAGTAGCATAATTAGGATTTGCAGCATAATAATATTCTGGTTGCAATCGAATAGAGAGTGGACCTATTTTGGCATATACACCAGCACTTACCATGGTTTGTATTCCCTTGGCCATGATCATACCAGCATCATTCCATCCGTAGGGATGGTGGCTATTGAATTTGGTGGTGATGGAAGCGGGTAAAATGTTGAATTGAATTTGATTATTCAGGTAGGATTTTCCTAGCAATTTTAAGCTTGCTGAACTATCAATTAAATTTAATAAATCATCCGCGCTTACGGATTTATTGTAAAAAAAAGGCCGCGAAGTAAGGCTCTGGGCGGCATCAATTTTACCAGTTAATTGAAGCGTTCGCAATAATTCATCATTACTTTGCTGAACAACAGGAATAGTTTGTGCAGAAAGAATACCAGATAAAAAAAATGAGAAAATAAAGGAACTATATTTCATTGAACTAAGAACCTGTTAATGGCATATTTACCACGGGGGTTTGCTTGTCTAATTTTTCAAAAATGGAGTTATTGCTAACAAATTCGGGCACTAGGGCTTTCATGGCCAATACTACTGAAGTGATGGATTCTTGTCTTTGGGCTGGTCCAATCAATTCATCTATTTGTATAGTTAAACTCTCAAATTCAATTGTTCTGGTTTTGGCAATCAAAATTTTCTCATGATAGGTAGGCATGGTATTTTCTGCATTGTTCAATAATTCTTCATATAGTTTTTCGCCGGGGCGGAGACCATTGTATTCTATTTTAATGTCATCATCAGGTTCTAAGCCAGAGAGTTTGATCATTTTACGAGCCAGGTCTACAATTTTAACGGGTTGGCCCATATCAAATACAAATATCTCACCACCATTGCCCATGGAGCCAGCTTCTAATACCAATTGACAAGCTTCTGGGATAGTCATGAAATAGCGCGTAATATCTGGGTGGGTAACGGTAACCGGGCCACCAGCATCAATTTGTTTTTTAAAGCGAGGTATCACCGAACCATTAGAGCCCAGTACATTACCAAAACGGGTGGTAATGAACTTGGTTTGTTTTTTAGAGGGGTCCATTTTAGCTAAAGTATCGTGGTGTTGGTATAAGCTTTGTACATACATTTCGGCAATGCGCTTGGATGCTCCCATTACATTGGTAGGATTTACCGCTTTATCGGTAGAGATCATTACAAAACGCTCTACCTCATATTTAACGGACATATCAGCCAATAATTTAGTACCTGCTACATTGGTACAAATTGCTTCTAAGGGGCTATGCTCCATCATGGGCACGTGCTTATAGGCAGCAGCATGGTATACAAAATCGGGGCTGTAATTTTGGAATAAGCGTTCTACAATGAGTTCATTGCGAACATCACCTAGCGCTAGTTTGAAATTCTTAAAACCTTTCTCTACTAATTCCAATTCTAATTCATGCAAAGGTGTTTCGGCATTGTCATTGAGTACAATTAACCCTGGCTTATACTGAATTAATTGGCGCACAATTTCACTACCAATAGAACCTGCAGCCCCTGTAACCAAAATGGTTTTTTGGTTGATTTGTTCAAATAGTATGGTATTGTAAATTTTAATTTGTTCCCGCTCTAATAAATCTTCAATCTTCACATTTTGTAATTGCCTGGTACTAAGCTGCCCATTAATCCAATTCTTCAAGGGAGGCACGGTATAGACGGTAATTTTATTGTCTAAACAGTAATCTACAATTTCATTTTTTCGTTTAGAAGGTAATTTGGTACTGGCAATAATCAATTCATCTACCAAATATTGTTTTAATAAGGTTTCTAATTGATCAGAAGTAAATATTTTAATACCATCAATGTTCTTTCCTACTTTGCGCTGATCATCTTCTAAAAACAATACCATTTGAATATTGGCCGTCATATCATGCTCCAAAGCCCGCTTAGTAGAAATGCCTACATCACCTGCCCCATAAATGGCTACTCTTTTTTTGCTTACATTTAAGGTAGTAACATAGGAGAAAAAATATTTGATCAAAACTCTGTAAGTGCTTAATGCAACAAAAGAAAGCAAGATATTGATAATGAGTACAGAAGCAGGGATTAAGTGATAATTGTACCATTGCTCTACAAATAGATCTAATAAGAAATAACCTGTATTGGCAAATATTACAACAGAGAAAATTCTGAAAGTATCTTGTAATCCTGTAAAACGAATGATGCCCGCATATACCCTGAAAAGGGAAAACAGGGATACATTAAATGCTAGTAAGATTAATAAGTTGGTGAAAATTTGAGTTTGGCTGAAAACAGCCAATACGAATTCTGCTTTGATAAAATAAGCCAAGAGAAAACATATGGCACTAATAATAATATCTAAACAAAATATTACCCATCGTGGTAATATAGATAGATTTCTAATTTTTCTTAACCGATATCTATTAAACATAATCAACCATTTAAAAATCTATTAAAACACAATTTAAGGGAAAAAATTAAATATTTACGAATCAATGACTTTACCATTTCAACATAATTATTTGAAAATATTAAGTGTAATTCAAAATTGATTATTAATAAAAAAGTGAATTATTAAAAATTCAGAAATACTGCAATGTCAAATTGTTACTTCATCTAATCAAAAACGATTCTCTATTTAGGCATGTCAAATACTAAAATACTTGGTTCCAATAATTATCTCAAAAATATATCTTCAATTGTTTCTTTATTAATATGCATTCCGTCTAAAAAATCTTCTTCTCTAACATGAAGTAAATTTGGATTAAAAGAACCTTTTAAAATGATATTATAGTCCTTCGCTATTTGTTTATAGACCTTTTCACTTTCTACTACATTTTTATATAAAAAATTATTGGAAATGAAATTATAAACACGTTGATGATATGGCGAAAGAACTATTGTTACCATACATTTTTTAAAAATTAAATGTTTTATGATTTTTCTTAACTCATTTAATTTAAAATCATCGATTTTTGAAAAATTCTCTATACTGTAAATTGGACTTTTTAAATATTTTTTAACTTCACTTTCTAGTTGTTGATGTGTAGGGTTATTATAAGACTTATCGTACATTATTGACAAATCAGGTAACCTACAAGATTTTCCACTTATAAAAGTATCAGAGATACTAATAGGATTTCTAAATGATAGAAAAGATTTTAGAGAACTTGAAAAAAATGATGGATTAAACAATTGAAAAATTTCCTTTTGTGTTATTTCAAATTCGTCTTCTTTAATTTGATCATCAGAATATGAAAAAAAATTCTTATAATATTTAAGGATTGAATAATACCTTTTTTGTTCATTATTAATATTTAATGACCAAGGATCTAAACCTAAAACGATATTTTTAGGAAGGGTATTAAATTTTGTTTCGTATAAGTTTATTATTGCAGCAATATCTTCAATCGAACATCCAGAAACTCCATTATTTATTAAACTTTTGCTTTGGCTAATATTTTGGCTTAATTGCATAACCCTTGAGGATCCTAAAACAATTGTTTCTGGTAAGATATTTAAATTTAGAATTATTTCTTTTTGAAGTAATCTTTCGTCGATATTACCTCTAATAAAAACAAACTTATTATTCAATAAATTCTTTGCTACACTCTCGTAATTATTTTTTTTGTAAAACAATGCCCCTGCATCACCAAAATAAGAAATAATCAAAATAACTAAACCGAATGAAATAATGAATAAAATAACATTTTGAATAAACCTAATCATGTTAAAACTGAAAATAAATGAATGAATTTGAAGAGTTCCCCCAAAAAGTAAAAACTACAATTGAGAATATAAAGTAAACTATAATTTTTACTACCCTATTATTTGGCACTTTTAATACTCGCTCATCTCTCCTCAAATACCAATCTGCTATGATAAGAGGGGTGATATAAAAAAAAATTTGAAGCCCATAAGGTTTTAATAAAAATTGTGAAGGATTAGTGATGCTATCAAATATAATTTTTTTGATTAAACCAACTGCATCAGCTAGATTATGCATCCGAAAAAAAATCCAAGCAAAATTAACAAATAAAAATGTGAGAGCCATTTGTTTAAGTTCGATAAAACTCGGAAGAGCTTTATTGTCTGAAACAGTATCATGTATATATGTTCTATTTTTATTCAAGATTAATAAAGGCAAAAAACCACAAGCATGAATGCCCCCCCAAATTATAAAATTCCAATTTGCGCCATGCCAAAATCCACTCACCAAAAAAATTACGAAAGTATTAAATATTGCTTTTAAAAGCCCATTCTTAGAACCTCCTAAAGGAATATATAAATAATCTCTGAACCAAGATGATAAAGATATGTGCCATCGTCTCCAAAATTCAGCAACATTTCGCGAAAAATACGGAAATTTAAAATTACTCAATAATTCAAACCCAAATAATTTAGCAGTACCTAATGCAATATCTGAGTAACCACTAAAGTCGCAATAAATTTGAAAACTAAAACCTATTGTAGCAAGAATTAGGCTAAATGCATTAAAATTTGAATAATCATTAAACATAGTATCAACAAAAATCGAAATGCTATCCGCTATAACTACTTTTTTAAACATTCCAAAAAGTATTAATCTACAACCTTCAACGGCTTGGCTATATTTAAATACTCTTTTTTGTTGAATTTGCGGAAGAAGGTGACTTGCTCTTTCAATTGGTCCAGCCACTAATAAAGGGAAAAAAGATACAAATACTGCATAGTCTATAAAATTTGAAACAGGTTTTTGTTTCCCATTATAAATATCAAACACATAAGACATACCATGAAATGTGTAAAAAGAAATCCCAATTGGCAAGGCGACATTTA
>VIKJ01000031.1 GCA_008080615.1 Chitinophagaceae bacterium
AGAAGTATTTTATGAAGTAGCTAAAGACTATCCCGAACTAAAAGCAGACGATGTAATTGTAGATGATCTATGTATGAAATTGGTAAGTAAGCCAGATCTTTTTGATGTAGTAGTGCTTACTAATTTGCAAGGAGATATTGTAAGTGATTTATGTGCTGGATTAGTTGGTGGGCTTGGATTTGCGCCTTCAGCCAATATTGGAGACCATATCTCTATTTTTGAAGCTGTTCATGGAACAGCACCCGATATTGCCGGAAAAAATATAGCCAATCCTACTGCTTTATTATTAAGTGGTTTTGGAATGTTAAGGCATTTGGGTTTAATGGAAACTTCGGCAATGATTGAAAATGCCTTGTTATATACATTGGAGAATGGTCAGCATACGGGCGATTTTGGAGATAAAGCCACAAAGTCATTGAACACTACAGAATTTGCTCAGGCCATCATCAACAATTTTGGAAAAGTTCCTACTAATAATCCTAAACCAATTATAGATAATCACTACGTAACACCTACCAATTTTAAGTTGGAGTACAATCCAATGTTAGAAACCATCGACAACAATGAGGAATTCATTGTAGGGGTAGATATGTTTATTGAAAGCAATGAACAGCCCAACTTAGTGGCCGAAAAATGCTTGAAACATACCATGGGCTTGTTCAAACTAGTTACCATAAGTAATAGAGGAACTCAGGTTTGGCCAACTGGATCGGTATTTACCAATCTGGTGAATCAGTACCGTTGCCGATTTGAAAGTGTTGGAAATGTGCCTGTAACCCAAACTGATATATTAGAATTGTATAAGCAGCTCATGGCAGATTTTAAAATATGTTCTACTGAGCTTTTGAATATGTGGGGGGATAAAAAAGCATATAGTCTTGCACAGGGGCAATAATTGAGTTGTTTTTTAACGTAATTTCACGGCTCATTTAAAGCATACAAAGAAGATGGCTGAAGCGATATTAATGCCCCGTTTAAGTGATACCATGACAGAAGGCGTAATTGCTGCATGGCATAAGCATGTGGGCGACCAGGTTAAAAAGGGTGATTTATTGGCAGAAATAGAAACTGATAAGGCTACCATGGAATTGGAAAGTTATCAGGATGGTGTTTTATTGCATATTGGTACACCTGATGGAGGAAAGCTACAAGTAAATGATTTACTAGCCATTTTTGGAAGTGCTGGTGAAGATATAAGCGAATTAATCAAATTACATAGCAGATCTAGTGGTGCTCAACCAGTTGCTGCTGCTCAACCAGCTTCAACTAATGCTCCTGCGGAACCTGTTACAAACACCCCAACTGCTACTTCAACTATTGATGTAGCTGCTATGGATGAAGTGGTGCTCATGCCCCGTTTAAGTGATACCATGACAGAAGGCGTAATTGCTGGATGGCATAAAAATGTGGGGGATACTGTTAAAAAAGGAGAAGTGTTGGCTGATATTGAAACAGATAAAGCCACCATGGAATTGGAAAGTTATAAGGATGGAGTTTTATTGTATCAAGGCGCAAAAGCCGGAGAGAAAATTTTAGTGAATGACCTGCTTTGCATTATAGGAAAAGACGGTTTAGACGTTGCAGCAATTGTTGCAGCGGTAAAATCTGGTGGAGATAAAGCTCCAACTCCTGCACCAGCTGCCGCACCTGCGCAAGCAGTAGAAGCTTCTGTAGCAAGCCCCGCTGCTGCTGCCACAAGCCCTGCTGCAGTTGAAGTAGTAAATGAAGGAAGAATTTTTGCCTCTCCACTGGCAAAAAAATTAGCAGCCGAAAAAGGTATTGATCTTAAATATGTGAAGGGTTCAGGAGACAATGGTAGAATTACCAAAACTGATGTAGATAATTTTGTTGCACCAACTGTTGCTACTCTTTCTTCAGCAGCATCTGCAACTCCATCATCAGCATCACCTGCAACAACATATGTTCCTGCAGTAACGGGTGAAGTTAGTTTTACAGATGTACCTGTTTCTCAAATGCGTAAAGTAATTGCGAAGCGTTTAAGTGAGAGCTTATTTACTGCTCCTCATTTTTTCCTTACAATGAGCATTAACATGGATGCAGCCATTGAAGCACGTGCTAAAATGAATGAGGTTGCTCCTGTAAAAATCAGCTTTAATGATATGGTGCTTAAAGCAACAGCTATGTCGCTTCAACAACATCCTAAAGTGAATAGTAGCTGGATGGGAGATTTCATTAGATACAATAATCACATCAATATTGGGGTAGCAGTTGCAGTAGATGAAGGTTTATTGGTTCCTGTTGTTCGTTTCGCCAATTCAAAGTCATTAAGCCAAATTGGTGCCGAAGTAAAAGTATTTGCCCAAAAAGCAAAAGATAAAAAATTACAACCTTCCGATTGGGAGGGTAGCACATTTACCATTTCTAATTTAGGTATGTTTGGAATTGACCAATTTACGGCAATCATTAATCCTCCAGATTCATGCATATTGGCCGTGGGTGGAATTGCTCAAGAGCCCATTGTAAAAAATGGACAAATTGTAGTTGGCAATATCATGAAAGTAACCCTTAGTTGCGACCACCGCGTTGTGGATGGAGCTACTGGTGCAGCGTTCTTACAAACATTAAAGCAATTATTAGAAGAGCCAGTTAGAATGCTGGTTTAATTTCTGAATTAATTAAAAAGCTTGATTCAAACGTCAACTGCTTTAAAATTGCTGAATCCTTCTCGCTTTGCGATGTCGGATTCAAATCACGCAATTTTAAAAAAGGTTTCCTTTTTGAATCAAGCTTTTTTGTTTTTACAATTAGTAAATCAATTCAACTCAATTTTACTCAAAGTCGCAACCAATGGGTGCTCCCGGTGGAATTTCTTTATGTTGTGGTAAACTGATCTCTTTTGGTTTATTAATTCTTTCTATTGCATATAAAAAATGAGATCGGTTGCTTGCTATTGTACTCAACTCAGCAGCGTATAATTTTAATGATTGTAAACGATCGAAGCAAATGGATTTTACTAAATAATTGCTTTGGTCACTTTGGCTTAATCCCAACATCCAGGTGAGTACCATCTGTTGTGTTTGTTCTTGAACAGTAGCTTTCAAACCCTTTTCTGGTGCGGCTTTCCAAGTAGCATTAATAACAGCATCTAATACATCATCCCATCCAATTGTATTGGCTCTTGCTTTTAATTGTACCAATCTATTGGCTCTTTCTGCATTAAAAATAAATCCTAATTGAAAATTAGTTAAGGCTTCTGCTGCAGCAAGCGGATCAAAACTCATCCCAGTTCTTTTGGCAAATAATTCACCAACCCCATAATACATTGGTGGTCTTGGAGGAATCATGCCAACTATTTTTTCGGAGAGTGTAAGTACATCAGGAGATAAACTTTGAATTACTGCTTTTAAAGCGGTTTCTTGTATGGCCCTTGGTAAAATAGATGGTGCTGCTTGTTGATCTCCTCTAACAGCATAATTATAGTTAATTCCACCAATTAGTTTTGACGCTGCTTCTACTTGATATCGGTGATAGTTGTATACCGGAACCAATACATCTTCCAATCTGCTCATAGGTGTATTCATTCGAATGGCATTTTCGGAAAATTGGTCCAATGCTTTTTGCCTTACTGCTAATACATTTTTTAATTCTGTTACGGCATCAGTTCCATTATCCCATAAATGCGCAGTAGGATGAAATCCACTTGCAGCCCTAGCATCAGCGTCTGCAATAAATAACAAACCCCTTTGAGTATTTTCTGCTAATAATTTATTTAAAGCTAGATCCGTGTAGGTGCCTGGGGCAAAATCGGAATATCCATATTGAATGGCTCGCTTATCCCATTCTCCAATTTCATTGGTATATACTTTACTAAAATCTATATTTCCTTTTTCATTAATGAACACATTTGGATGAGGATAGTCCATCACAGAAGCCCGATTATTTACACTTGATGCATAATTGTGCTGTAGTCCAAGTGTATGACCTACTTCATGCGCTGCTAATTGTCTCAAACGTTGCAATGCAGCTGCTCTCATAGTTTCAGGAACTGGTTTTCCGTTTTCGTATGGAGACAATAATCCAGTAAAAATTAAATAGTCTTGTCTTACACGCAAAGATCCTAGTGTTACTTGACCCTTAATAATTTCCCCTGTTCTAGGATCAGTTACAGAAGATCCATAACTCCATCCTCTGGTAGAACGGTGTACCCAATTGATCATATTATAGCGGATATCCATTGGGTCTGCTGTATCTGGTAATACTTGTACAATAAATGCATTTTTATAACCTGCAGCTTCAAAAGCTTGGTTCCACCAACGAGCGCCATCTAATAATGCAGAACGAATGGGTTCTGGAGTGCCATTGTCTAAATAATAAGTAATTGGTTTTACTGCTTCACTGATTGCCAAATTGGGATCTTTTTTGGCAAGCCGATGACGAGAGATAAACATTTTTTCTATAGGCTCACTAAAATCGCTACTGTAATCGAAAAAGCTGATTCCAAAAAAGCCACTTCTAATATCGTATTTACGAGGTTGATATGTTAGATCTGGCAATTCTACAAATGAATGGTGCATTCTTAATGTAATAGCTTCTACAGAGGGCACTACACTGTTTACGAATCTACCTGCATCGGCTCCACCAGTAAAACTAATACTGGCTTCTAGTTCAGTATTTTTGGGGAAATTCTTAGTATTGGCTAAATAAACGCTAGAACGGGGTTCACTTAAAGCATATGTTCCTTGACGCATTGCTTTTATTTTTTCAGCTGCGCCATGTGCATCTCTTAATAAAAAAGGAGTAAGGTCTATTAATACCTGGTCGTTTTCTTCCTCATCAATAGCAAAACCTGCAATGGTAGACTGAGCAAAAGATTCTTTTACAGCTCTTTGTTCATTTTTATCTGCAGACAATGCCCTGTAATCGTAATTGGGTTGAACCAACATTAGTTTTTTGCCCACTTTTGTAAAGCGCACAACTCTACTATCACCAATTTGTCCTCTATCTAATCCTATATCGTTAGACCCCAATCCTGCTGGTAAAGAATTTACATATAAAAATTCCTGGTCTAACTTATTCACCAACATCCAAATCTTGCCGCTGGAAGCATCCCACCAAAAAGGGAAAAACCCATCGAAGCGTTTCATGTTTTTTGTTTTATCTAATATTTTAGAACTATTCTGGGCAGAAGTTCCAAAAATAATCAGGCTAAAAAATGCAATCAATAGGAGACGCATAAGTGGTTGTTTAATGAATGATGTAATGGTTCAACACCTTTTAAAGGTATTTTAAAAAGGGCGTACATGCCCAATAAAAAACCCTGTCTTTATAAAAAAACAGGGTTTTAAAACAGTGTTATATTCAATTATGAATTATCAGAACCTGTAGATGGTGTTTCTGGAGTAAACAGTGTTGGTGTTTCAACAGGTGCAGGTGTTTCAACAACAACTGGTGCCACAACTGGAGCTGGTTTTGTAATAACTTTCTTCTTTTTAGCAGCTGGCTTTTTAGCTACACCAGGCGCTGGAGCTGGTTTTGCTACTGGTTTAGCTGCTGGCTTCGCAACAGGCTTTTTAGCAGCTACTTTCTTTTTAGGAGCAGCTTTCTTAGCAGCAACCTTTTTCTTAGGAGCAGCTTTTTTTACTACTTTCTTAGCGGCAGCCTTCTTAGGTGCGGCTTTTTTTGCAGCTTTTTTAGGTGCTGATTTCTTTTTAGGAGCTACTTTTTTAGCGGCAGCCTTTTTAGGTGCGGTTTTTTTTGCGGCTTTTTTAGGAGCTGATTTCTTTTTAGGGGCTACTTTTTTGGCGGCAGCTTTTTTAGGTGCGGCCTTTTTTGCAGCTTTTTTAGGTGCGGCTTTTTTTGCTGCTTTTTTCACTGCCTTTTTAGGAGCTACTTTTTTGGGAGCAGTTTTTTTTGCGGCTTTCTTTTTACTTGCTTTTGCCATGATGGTATTAGTTTGTGTGTTAAAGTTGAGAAAAAAAGTAAGTTAGAATATTATTTTTAATAAAGGTAGTTTATTCGTAAGATTTATAAAAATGGATCTATCAAAACGAGTGTTTATTTTTTTTTAATTTGTGTAAATCCATTCTTCTGTAACCATTGAAAAACTTTATCGCGCTGATCACCTTGAATAATGGCTGCACCATCTTTTGCACTACCTCCCGTACCGCAATAGTTTCTTAAGTTCTTTGCTAATAATTCTAAATCTGCTACAGTGCCAATAAACCCTGTTACTAGTGTTACCGTTTTACCGCCTCGGTGCTTATTGTCTAATTGAATTTGTAGTTTTTGTTGGGCTGGAATCAATGTTTCCTGCGGCTCATCCACTTCTTCGCGAAATTGAAATGAAGGGTCTGTACTATAAACAAAGCCCAATTGGTCTGCTTTATTTTTTTTACTCATAAGTTGGTTTTGGTAGAATAAGGGAAATGGATGTGCCTTCTCCTAGTTCGCTTTCTACAATTAATTTTCCATTATTAACTGCTGCAAATTCTGAGCAAATCAATAATCCCAAGCCCGTACCTTTTTCTTTTTGTGTACCAGGTGTAGTAAAATGGGTTTTTAAATTAAAAAGTTTGCTAACCTGCTCTTTCGACATGCCTATTCCATTATCAGTAATTGTAATTACAATAGTTGTATCTGTTTTTGTTGCAAGTACTTCTATCAAGCCATTTTCTCGGGTGAATTTGATGGCATTCAGCAATAAATTGCGAATAATGATATCAATTTGTTGTTTATCTGCTAAAACCTTAAAATCTCCTCTTTTGCTCGAGACTAGTTGTATTGATTTTTGTTCTGCCAAAGCCTGTAAAAGCATGCAATTTTGTTCAATAACTTCAGTTATTTCAAATTCAATGAATGTAGGCTTAGTATCTCCTTTCATTTGTGATCTAGCCCAAATAAGTAAATTGTCTAATGTAAAGTTGAGTGTACTTAGTTGTTTTCCAAGCCCTTTTTTAATCGTATTGAATAAATCCTTATCTATATTTTGCTGATCTAATAGTGATAAGACGGATGTTAATGCAGCAATGGGAGATCTTAGATCGTGAGAAATTATAGAGAATATTTTATCTTTTAAAAAGGAGGATTCTTCTAGTTTTTGTTTTTGCTCTGTAAGTAGTTGGTTGTTTTCTTTAATGAATTTATTTTTTCTCCAAATAATAACCAACATCACTGCAATCACTAAAATAGTTATTAAGAAAGAGATATTAAGATAGGTTTGAAAAGCCAATTCTTTTTTTTCGGTGTCTAATGCCAAAGCATCTTGGGCATGCACATTAGTAGATATTAGCAATAAGTATACTCCAGTCAAGTACAGATAATATTGTTTTTTATTTTGTACCATAACATAGTTAAGCGTAATAAATATACAAAAAATCAATTGTATAGAAGTAGCTAAACCAAATTGGTTGATTCTATAGTAAAACTGCTTTCAGGCTTAAATCAACACTTTTGGCTTGGTGAATCAGCCCGCCTACACTTACATAATCAACCCCAGTTGAAGCATAGGAAACAATATTTTCTAAATGGATACCTCCACTAGCTTCTGTTTCAAATTGCTTATTAATTATAGCCAACGCAGTAGCAATTTCTTTGGGTGTGAAATTGTCTAACATGATTCTAAAAATCTTACCCTTAGCATGCTCACAAACCAATGCAACATCTTCAATACTTCGGGTTTCTACTTCAATTTTTAATGGTTGGGGCAATTGAGTAGAAAAAGCATAAGCTTTATTGATTGCCTGTATAATTCCTCCACAATAGTCTATATGATTGTCTTTTAGCATAATCATATCATATAAACCAAAACGATGATTAATACCTCCACCAATTCGTACGGCTTCTTTTTCGAGCAATCTAAAATTGGGCGTTGTTTTTCTTGTATCTAACAGCTGGGTATGATATCCTGCTAGTTTTTCGGTAAAAGTTTTGGTTAAAGTGGCAATTCCACTCATCCGTTGCATACAATTTAAAACCAGTCTTTCTCCCTTTAGAATAGTATGCACACTTGCTTCTATTTCAAAAGCATTTTCTCCAGGAAGCATACTGTCTCCATCTTTTTTAAATGGATGGAAAATAGATTTGGGTTCTAATTGTTTAAAAATTTTTTCGGCAATTGCAAGGCCTGCTAATATGCCAGCTTCTTTGATTTTTAAAACTGCTTTGCCTTTTTGGGTGGCTGGAATACAACTAAGTGTACTATAATCTCCTGGTCCTACATCTTCTTGAATGGCAGCTTCAACCAGTTTATGAAGGGATTCATTAAAATTCATCAACTTATGCGTAAGGTTATAATTTGCATTTTTGCAGCTTTCTGCTTCATTTGAATGGTTATATTATAACTTTTTCCATTTGTTGATAGTTTTCCTACTAAATAGGCCAATGTGCCTTTGCCGCCCTCAGATACTTTATCAAAACCTTTAATGCCATTTTCAGCAAAAAATGCCTTTAATGCAATTGCAGCCTGATTTTTGCTCATATTTTTTACTTCATCCTTTTCTAACAGTTTCAGATCTACAAAATCATCAAAATGTTTAGCTATTTCTTCTACATTAGCCGTTTTAAAAGATTGTACTATCGCATCGGTTTCAGATTGAGCTATAGCCGAAAAACTCAAACCTAAAAGCAGGATGGATAAAAAGATTCTTTGCATAATAAAAGTTTTCATTTGAATACTTGCGAAAAACATGCCAAATTTGACTAAAACCAGTTATTCAATAAAACTACGGTTAAATCATTCATTTTTAACAGAATACCACACAAACCTATGAGTAAAAAAGCAATATTAATCATTATGGACGGATGGGGTCTAGGGCAGGTTCAAACTGCTGATGCCATTCAACAAGCCAATGTTCCATTTGTAAGTTCTTTATATGAAGCTTATCCCAATACTACGCTCATCACTTGCGGTGAAGCAGTAGGATTGCCCGAGGGGCAAATGGGCAATAGTGAAGTAGGGCATTTGAATTTAGGTGCAGGAAGAATTGTATACCAAGAATTGCAGCGAATCAATGTGGCTATTAAAACAGGGGAATTTGCAGCCAATCCGCAATTATTGAATGCCATTCACTTTGCTAAAAAGCATCACAAAAAATTGCATTTGTTGGGCTTAGTAAGTGACGGGGGGGTTCATTCTCATACTAATCATTTAAAAGCCATATTTTCTTTATGCAAGACCGAAGGATTAACCGA
>VIKJ01000032.1:0-18579 GCA_008080615.1 Chitinophagaceae bacterium
TTTATGCATCGCAGGAGTAACAATATGGTAAGGCGCTTCTCCATCTAACTGTTGAATATATTCTCCCAAATCGGTTTCTACACTTTCTATTCCTTGTTCTTCTAAATAACTGTTGAGGTGAATTTCTTCGGTTACCATGCTCTTACTTTTCACCAAAGTTTTGCATTGCTTATTTTTACAAATAGCCCCAATATAGTCCTGCGCTTCTTTTGCATTTTGAGCCCATAAAACCTTGGCACCTCTAGCAGTAATTTTCCTTTCAAACTCCTCTAGGTATTTATCTAGGTTTTCAATGGCTTCCCATTTTTTATTCTTTGCTGCTTCACGGGTTTGCATCAAATTAGGAAATTGTTTTTTTCCTAAAGGCACTACTGCATTGTATTTACCAATATTAAAATTGATTTTTCTGCGATGGTCTAGGTCGGCAGCTTTAATGGTACTTTTTGCAATAAAAGAGGCAGCGTGATTACTCATGATTTATTTCTTATTCATATGTGCCGCAGTGGCAGACAAAGTGTTATAAAATTCTTCCCCATATTTTCTAATCAATGCTTCTTTTAGAAATTCATAAACAGGTACTTTTAATTTCTTTCCCAAATTGCATCCACATTTACAAAGGTCTTCTCTAGGTTGATAATTTACATATTCAACATCTGGATCGCGTTTGCTCTTTTTAACCAGTATGGGAAAAAGATGACAACTCACTGGCTTTTTCCAATCTAGTTTTCCATCATTATATGCTTGCTCAATGCCGCACTTAATAATACCCATTTCATCTTTTAATCCATATGCACAAATAGCTCCATCAATAGTTGGGGTTACCCATCCAAACTCTTGATCAAACACATATTTGCCCGACCGTTTTACTTCAGCAATGCCTTCCTTAGTCATATAAGGTTTAATTACTTCGTAAAACTCATCTAACTTTTTCAATTCCCACATTTCCATAGGGGCGCCAGCATCTCCATCTTCGCAACATCCACCCTTACATTTATTTAAATCACAAACAAATTGTTCTTCAATTACTTCATCGCTAACAAGAACATGATCAATTGCTATCATGGTAAAAAACTATTTAAGTAAAGATAGGCGAATAATTAACTGGCTTATTGGTTACGCCATTTAAAACTATTGATTAAATGTTTAACATCTTCTATCAAGAACTGGTTCACTATGCCCAAAGAATCTGCGTTGGGTGCTGCATCAAAATACAGTGCTCCTCGCAGAAAATGACGCGTAGAATCGGTTAAAAAAAATTGATTGGCCGTTGCTACATTTCCTCCTACAGTAAAAAACACCCCATTGATATTGTTATTGGTAGAAATTAAAGAGTCATCTATTGAATATGCTTTAGATGTATGTTTACCCGTTAAAGCAAAAGCATGCTTTATCAAGGTATCGAACCTATTCTTTCCAATTTCTTTGTAACTCACATAAATTCTACCATTAAACTGTGGAAAATTGATGTTGATCCACCATGGATTTTCGGTGGTTTCACCAAAGAAAGTACTGTCTCTACCAATATTGGCATACACTGGATACTCAAAAGTATAAGGATAGCCCGGTTGATTAAATACTTGGTATTTTTTTTCGGGGAAAGGAATGGCAAAATAACCAGTAGGCTTGGGAGTGAATGCGCTATTACAAGAAGCTAAACCAAGCCCAATCAAAACAGCAAATAAAATGACTATAGTTGATAGCCGCCCCCAATTCCTCATGCTAAATCCTAAATTAAACAAATGAACAATGCACTAATCCTCTTCGGTTTTGTCTTTGATGGTAACCTTAATTTTATTGATTCTGTTTTTTTCTACTTCCAACACAGTAAAGTCGAAACTTGCTATACCAACCACCGTAGTAGGAATAGGAATTTCTCCGGCAATTTCTAAAACTAAACCAGCCAGTGAATCACTTTCTCCTCTATAGGCATCAAATGTTTCAGCAGCCAACCCCATCACTTTGCACACATCGTTGATCATGGTTTTGCCTTCGAATATAAAATTGAGGTCATCAATTTTTTTATGCCCATCTTCTTCTTCATCAAATTCATCGGTAATGTCTCCAATAATTTCTTCTAAGATATCTTCTAGTGTAACAATACCACTGGTTCCGCCAAACTCATCTACTACTACAGCAAAATGTATGCGCTTGGCCTGGAATTCATTTAATAAATCATCTATCAATTTTTGTTCATGTACAAAATAAGTAGGCCTTAATAAACTGCGCCAATTAAAATCATCAGGATGATCTAAAAATGGAAGCAGGTCTTTGGTGTGAATCATTCCTACTACATTATCCAAGCCTTCCTTATATACTGGTAATCGGCTATAATGCAAGTCTCGTACTATATTCACTAATTCAATAAAAGTAATTTCCTCATCCACTCCATGCACATCTACACGGGTTTTCATAATCTGCTTCACCGTAATATTGCCAAACTTTACAATCCCTTTTAATATATTTTTTTCATTTTCAGAAGCTGCATTGTCGGTGGTAATATCTATTGCATGATCTAATTCCTGTAAACTATATGCACCAGATACACTGGAAGAAAGTTTGCGTTCAATCACATCGGAATATTTTACCAATCGTTTACTTAAGCCCGAAGTGAGGTAGGTTATTATTTGAATGATGCCACCAAAATCTTTTGCATACCGAATATTGTTTTGTGTGGCCAGTACTTTTGGCATCACTTCTCCAAACAATACCAATATAAAAGACACACTCAATACTTTTATTAAAAACTCAACCCATACTGCATTAAACTGCTCAAAGTTGAATAAATCATCAATCAATAAATTAGAAATGATGATGATACTGATATTAATAAAGCTATTGGCTATAAGCAAGGAGCCCAATAAATTTTTGGGTTCTTCTAGTAGATCTACAATTCGTTGATAAGGTGGTTGTTGCTTAGATCTTAATATGTTAATGTCCTTATGCGTTAGCGAAAAGAAAGCTACTTCGGCCCCCGATAATACAAATGATAAAAAGAGTAAAAAGAAAAGCACCATGATAAGTACAGTTGTACCCTGTGCTTGCAAAACAGATAATAAATAAACAGTAGATAAAAATTCAGTAACCGAGTGATAATCCAAAGCTTGGTATTTTAGTTAACAAATCAGAAACACAAAATTATCGTTTCTCTATTTAATAATTCATCTCTTTATCATTTTCACTTCTCCTTACTAGCATCTTTGTGCTAAATACACATGAATTGCTTTATCCTTTTGCAGCGCTTTCATCAAAATGGAAGTGATTCTCCTGGTTCGGATAAATTAGGAGGAACATCTCCAAATCCGTCCATTCCATCACCCATTATTGAACCACTTGCGCCATCTGCACGCTTATCTAACATAATCAAATTGTCTCCCACCACTTCAGTTGCAAATTTCTTATTCCCTTCTTTATCTTCCCAACTTCTGGTACGTAATCTCCCTTCTACATAAATTAAACTCCCCTTATGTAAAAATTTCTGTGCTAGTTCTGCCAAACCTCTCCAAAGTACAACAGTATGCCACTCTGTTTGTGAAACCAACTTGCCTGTTCGGTCTTTATAGGTTTCAGTAGTTGCAAGTGGAAATTTTGCTACTGCAATATTGCCTTCTAAATGTTGCACATCTGGATCTTTACCCAAATTGCCTATCAACATTACCTTATTTACACCTCTCATAATAGAAAATTTTAGGTAGTTAGGGGATGCTTCTTAAAAATACCTATTTTTTTGAAGATTCAATTGGTTAATAAAAAAATATCAATTTAATTAACACCGTTTAAATAGGCAGTAATGAACCTAGGAAATGCCAATTGATTGGCCTGCTTAGCACTTACCCAACTTAAGCCCTTTAGTGATTCAGGAATTTGAGTCAGTTCTATTTCAATAAATAGGCCATTGATGAGTTGATGGGTAAGTTGTTGTTTTTGAGGGGCAGAAATAGAAGTAATGGTAGCCTTTTTGATACCTAATTGTGTTTGAAGCCATTCTTCAATAATGGGTGGGCTCCAATGAATGGATTTAGTGGATTCTACCAAATAAAACTCATGCAAGCCCTGCCAAATATCTTTGTTTACGCGCTGTGTGATGCCCACCGATTGTTGATGCTTAAATACAAAATAGTACAACCACCTGGTTTTTTTTAGGATGGTTTTAGATTTTACAGGCAATATGTTTACTGTACCCATTTTTAGGGCAACGCAGTTTTTTTGCAGGGCACATGTAGCGCATGCAGGCAATGCTGGTTTACAAATAGTAGCCCCAAAATCCATGATGGCCTGATTGTATAATCCAGGTGCATTTTTAGCCAATAACGCATTGGCGATGCCCGTAAATTGCTGTTTGCCTGCCAATGTATCGGTAGCTTCCTCAATCCCAAAATAACGGGCAATCACCCTAAACACATTGCCATCCAATACGGCATGAGGCAGGTTAAATGCAAAAGAAGCAATGGCAGCAGCAGTATAAGGACCTACCCCTTTTAATTGCAAAAGCGCAGTATAATCTGCAGGGAATACGCCTCCCAACTCAAATGCTACATATCTAGCAGTTACTAGTAAATTGCGGCACCTACTATAATAACCTAATCCCTCCCATAATTTAAATACCGTTTCGTCTTTTGCTTGGGCCAACTGCACTACGGTGGGATATTTCTCTACAAATCGATTAAAATAAGCCAATCCCTGATCTACCCTTGTTTGCTGTAAAATCACTTCACTCAACCATATCTTATAAGGGTCTTTTTCCCCTTTCCAAGGCATTTTGCGGGTATTTTGGTGTTGATTCCAATGCATCAATTGCTTAGTAAAGACCTTATATTGGTCTTTTGAAGGTAGATTGGGGGTATTTTTAACAGATTTAGGCAATTTTTGTGTGGATTGTTAAATATATAATCAATTTTACAACTGTAAGTGATTGAATTATTTGGTGAATGGGGAATAAATTGTTTAAAATAGTTATATCTTTCTTGTGTAATTCAATCTTTTTAATTTACTTTAAGTAGCAAAATTGATACAAAATCATTTAAAATGAGAAAATCTGATCTCATCAATAATATTTCTGAAAAAACCGGCATCCCAAAAGTGGATGTGTTGGTTACTTTAGAAACCATGTTTAAAGAGGTAAAAGAGAGCCTATCACAGGGCCAAAACATATATATACGTGGGTTTGGAAGCTTTATTACTAAAAAGAGAGCTGCTAAAATTGGTCGTAATATTAAAAAGAATATCGCTGTAGAAATTCCTGAACATTTTATTCCCGCCTTTAAGCCTGCTAAAGAATTTGTAAGTGAAGTAAAAAGCAAGCGTAAGTAAGCTACCTTTGCAAAAAAGAGATTAGCTAAGTGAAAAAACAACAATTTATTTTTGCCGCCATATCTTTAGTGATATGCTTAGGATTGTATTTTGGTGGAAGAACCGTTCCCATTAAAACCAATGCAGCGCATACTGAAGGAGATGGCCATGACCATTCTGCTGAAAAAATAGACTTTAGAAAAAATATTTTAGCAGAAGCGCTTGCAAAAATTACCCCTCAACAGGCCCAAAGAATTAATGCATTAGAAAATTCAGTAATAAGAGGAGACGTAAAAGAACAGCAAATTCACGTTTATCATCAGCTTGCCAGGTTCTGGAAAGACTCAGCTGGTTTATTTGAACCCTATGCTTATTATAATGCAGAAGCTTCTAAGTTGGAAAATTCTGAAAAAAGCCTCACCTTTGCCGCCCGCTTGTTTTTAGACAGACTAATGGCAACGGAACAACCATCCATGCAAACCTGGTTGGCAAGTAACGCAAAAGTTCTTTTAGAGAGTGCTCTTAAAATCAATCCTGCAAATGATTCTAGCAAGATTGGCTTGGGTGCCTGTTATATATTTGGAAACCTTAGCAGTAACCCAATGGAGGGTATATTACCAATTAGGGAAGTGGCACAACGCAACCCCAATAATGTATACGCACAGATGGTGTTGGGCTTAGGTGGCAAAAAAAGTGGTCAATTTGACAAAGCAATTGAACGATTTCAAGCTGTTTTAAAAGTAGATCCACAAAATGTTGAAGCAGTATTTCATATTGCCGAATCATATGACCAGAAGGGAGATAAAACCAATGCCATTGTTTATTACGAAAAAGCAAAGCAAATGGTAAATATCCCTGAAGCAAAAGTAGAATTGGAAAAAAGAATCACAGAGTTGAGAAAATAAATTATTGTTTAACTATAAATGCACTGCACCAAAAGTGCGGTGCATTTAATACTTATCTACACACTGTCGCTGAGTTCCCTGCTGCAACTTTACTTCCTTTCCTTCCTTCCTTCGCTGCAGCGACGTTTTATAGAGTAAGTAGATGGTCACTTCCTGCAATTGGGATAGTGAATTTGTATTTTAAAGTTGCCATTGTGAACAAAGAACTGATTATAAACGCAGGACCAATTGGTGTTGAAATAGCCTTATTGGAAGATAAAAAACTAGTTGAACTGCATAACGAAAACACCGACATGAATTTTGCTGTTGGTGATCTTTATTTGGTTTGTAGATGTAGGCTTTGAAAAAGATGCGTTTTTACATTACACCGATTTAAGCCCATATGTAAAATCGATTATAAAATATACCCAAATGGCCATGAACGATAAAGAGCCAAATGGGTTTGATTTTGCCAAATTTCAAACAGAACCTGAAATTGTAAAAACAGGTAAAATAAATGAAGTACTCAACGGCAAACCTCATGTACTCGTTCAGATTTTAAAAGAACCTATTGCAGCAAAGGGCCCACGTTTAAGCTGTGAAATATCCCTACCGGGTAGATTTGTTGTAGTAACTCCATTTAATGAGATAGTAGCAGTATCTAAAAAAATTCACTCTTCTGAAGAAAGAAAGCGTTTACATAAAATTGTAGAAGCCATTCGTCCAAAGAACTTTGGCATCATTGTAAGAACCGCTGCAGAAGGAAAAAGTACAGCAGAATTACACCAAGATTTATTGGCAATCATAGAGAATTGGAAAAGCATACAAGCCAATTTAAAAGGAGCTGTTGCACCAGTTCGCATTTTAAGTGAAGAAACAAAAACTACTAGCATTCTGCGCGATTTATTAAGCGCCGATTTTAATAAAGTGGTAGTAAATGATAAAAATTTATTTACTGTAACTCAAAGTTATATTCAACGTATTGCTCCAGATAAAACAGACATTGTTAGTTTATATCAGGGAAATGGATTACCCATTTTTGATCAATATGGTATTACCAAACAAGTAAAATCTTCTTTTGGTAAAACAGTAAACCTACCTAGTGGGGCTTACCTAATTATTGAACATACCGAAGCATTGCATGTAATTGATGTAAACAGCGGCTACAAAAGTGTTAGCAATAATCAGGAAGAAAATGCGCTACAAACCAATATGGAAGCGGCCGAGGAAATTGCTAGGCAATTGCGCTTACGCGATATTGGGGGCATTATTGTGGTTGATTTTATAGACATGAAACTGCCTGATAATAAGCGTAAAGTGCAGGAAGCAATGGAAGGTTTCATGAAAACCGACAGAGCCAAACATTCGGTATTGCCTATTTCTAAATTTGGTTTATTACAAGTAACACGCCAAAGAATGCGCCCCGAAGTAAATATCAACACTTCGGAATATTGCCCCGTTTGTAACGGAACAGGAAAAATTACTTCTACGCTATTATTAGAAG
Source organism: Chitinophagaceae bacterium (assembly GCA_008080615.1). Taxonomy (GTDB): domain Bacteria; phylum Bacteroidota; class Bacteroidia; order Chitinophagales; family Chitinophagaceae; genus Sediminibacterium. Next base: position 7,675 of record VIKJ01000032.1, read on the forward strand.
ATGAAATAGAAAAGCGTTTGTCTTATTTAACATCACACGCACACAAGAATCTTACACTTACTGTAAACCCAATTGTATATTCTCATTTAACCAAGGGCTGGTTCTTTAACACCATTGTAAAAAAATGGAGCAAGAAATTTAAGACCAAGATCAATATCAAAGAAAATACCAATTATCATATCATTGAGTTCCGTTTTTTCAATGAGCATGAGGAAGAGATAAAACTGTAACTGATTACACTGTTTTATTTTAAAAAACTAATACGCTTGATTGTCCTGCATATTTTACATTTTATGTATCGATATACTAGGACGAGACAAAAAAATTAATAAAAAAACTCCGATCAAATTGATCGGAGTTTTTTATTGGGGGGGGATGCTTTTATTTACTAGTAACCAGTATTTTGAACTAAGTTTTTATTCACATCAGTTTCTCTCCTTGGAATAGGTAAAATTAATTTTGGATCGTTCCAAGCAAGTGTTCCTACAGGTGTTTGTAAGCGCTTAGCTTCAATTAAGTTATGACCTTCAAAAGCTAATTCGAGAGATCTTTCCTTAGTAATATCCGCAAGTGTTACAGTTAGCAATGAAGGTAAACCCACTCTGGTGCGGATTCTATTGATATCCGCTAAAGGGGTAGCACCAACAACGGTTCCTAAACGCTGGTTACATTCAGCGCGAGTAAGAAACATTTCTGCTAAACGAATGATAGCAACATCACCAAAGCGATCTAAATGCTTATTGGTGTAGTTATTACCTCCGCTTAAGGTAAAGTATGTTTTTCTGAAATCACCATTTTCATACAATGCTATATGAGCAGGTCTAATTTTACAATCACTTCTACCTGCTGTTCCTGCGATACCTACAGTTCTTCCAAAATATGTATTCTGAGAATTTGTACCATCCTGTGCAGTTACTTTTAAAGAGAATAAATATTCTCCTGGAGTAGCACCAGCATTGTTAATGAAAGTAAACCAGTTGCTGCCAAAATTTGCAGCTAGGCTTTTTCCGCTACCAGTAATTACTCTATTTGCAGCTTCTCTTGCAGCAGCATAATCCTTAACCATCAAATAAACGCGGCTCAATTGAGCAGCAGCAGCCCATTTGGTAACATAGTTACCGTTCGAGTTAGGTAATAAAGATTCGGCCTTGATTAAATCTGCAATTACTTGATCGTAAACTGCTTTTACAGTAGCTCTTGCAGGATAGTTTGCATCAGTAACATTACCAGTAGGAGTTAATATTAATGGTACGCCAGGGTTGGTATTATAATCGCCATCTCCAACAAATTTTGCATACAATCTTACTAATTCAAAATACATTGAAGCCCTGATCATTAAAGCTTCTCCTTCTACTGAATTTCTTTTTGTAGTAGAGGATGTTACTTTAGCAACCGCAGTTAATACATTGTTACAACGGTTAATTGTGTTGTAACAAGCTGCCCAAGTATCACGAGCAAATCCGTTATCAGAAATCATTTGTGTTTGATATGCATCAGACAAGCCTGCAAATGTACCGGTGAAATTAATATTGGCTGAATTACCAATTAGGTCATTCAGCACCATAATATCACCACCATATGCAGCTGCACCTTGTGCACCATCGTAAGCACCTACAAGGGTTACCAATACATCACCTTCTGTATTCAATGCAAGGTTATCTGCAATACTCGCGGTTGGAGCAATGTCCAATCTCTTTTCGCAACTTGCTAGCGTAATGGTACCCAAAAGCAAAAAAGCTTTAAAGTAATTACTCATGTTGTTGTTTAATATTTTCATAATAGTTAGTATTTATTAATTAAAAGCCTACGTTCACACCAAATAATATAGTTCTTGGTTGTGGTGATGTATAGAAGTCGTTTCCTTTAGCAATATTTGAATCAAATGAGTCTGCATTAACTTCTGGATCCCAATAAGTGTAATTGGTAAAGGTTAACAAGTTTTGAGCAGATACATAAAATCTTAAACGCTCAATTTTAAACTTAGACAACTGCTTTGCATTAAAAGTATAACCCAAAGAAACTGTTCTTAAACGAATATAAGAACCATCAACAATATAACGGCTACTTGCCTGAGAGCCATTTACTCTATACAAACGTACTTGAGGAATATCGGTGATATCACCTGGCTTCTGCCATCTTCTTAACTGATCTGCAGTGTTGTTATCTTCATACAACATACTAGCAGAAGAGTATCTACCCATACCGTAGATATTGTTTTGGTTACCCAATACTCCATTAAAGAAAATAGAGGCATCAAATCCTTTATAAGAGAACGTATTGGTAACACCTAAAATGTAATCTGGGTTTGGATCTCCAGCTACAATACGTTGTGCCAATGCATAGTTGCTGGTTGTTCCTTTATTTAAAGAACCATCTGCATTCTTAGTGTTCAAATAAAATAATGCATTACCATTTGTAGGATCTACTCCAGCAAATTCAGGAGTGTAAAACACCCCAACTGCATACCCTTCTTGTACACGGTTCATGCTACTAACACCACCTTCAATAATTTGACCTTGAATATCTGTTACTTTACCAATGTTACGAGCAATGTTTAAGCTGGTATTCCATTTGAAAGCACCAATTAAGTTCTGGGTATTCAATACAAACTCAATACCCTTGTTTTCTAATTTACCTACGTTTCTAACCTGGCTATTGAAACCAGTTGTTGCAGGAATATTTACATTCAACAATAAACCGTCGGTCTTTTTAACATAGTAGTCAATTTCACCAGAAATACGGTTTTTCAAAATACCGAAGTCTACACCAATATCAAATTGATTAGTAGTTTCCCATTTTAAATTATCATTTCTAAGTTGAGAGGGACGCTGACCAGCTGCACCAGCATATCCTGCATCTCCAGAGAATAGACCCAATTGAGGGAAGTTCCCAATTTCCGCGTTACCCACGATACCGTAGCTAGCACGTAATTTTAAGAAGCTAAAGATTTTGCTGTCTTGTAAAAACTTCTCATTGGTCATGATCCATCCCGCAGAAACCGCTGGGAAGAAACCAGATCTTGAGTTTTTACCAAATCTAGATGATTGGTCAATACGAGCACTTGCTGCAACAATATATTTTTCGTCAAAAGTATAGTTACCTCTTAAGAAATAAGATAAGAATCTGAAATCAGTTTGAGATGAACTACCACTAGAAATAGTAGCAGCACTTGCAACCTTCTGATATGAGTTAGAAGGGAATGCAGTACCTTCTGTAAAGTTATATTTAGCCTGAGACTGTTGATACTGAGTACCTAAAGTTGCAGTGATATTGTGCTTCTTAATAACAGTGCTATAATTTAAGAATGATTGAGTATTATAGTTGGTAATAAAAGCGCCTCTATTTTGTCCTAAACCTCCAGAAGCCCTGGTTTGATTTCTAACAGTTTGGCTTTGAAAATATCCTTCTTCGTTCTGGCTTAAGTAATCCATACCAAATTCAGTTTGGAAAGTTAACCCCTTCATTAAGTAAGCTTTAAAATAAGCATTACCAAATGTTCTATATACGTCTTGTGTATACTTTGCATAATCTACACTCAATACAGGATTGTAATACAAAGGAATATTCACATCTCCCGGAGGTGCACCCGCAGGTAACCCTGTATTAGGATCTGTAAATGGAGTCATTGGCATCAAAGCAATGGCCTGCAATGGATTAGAGAAAGCGTTATCATCTGGTAAACGTTTGTTGTATGTTCTGGAAAGGCTTAAAGAAACCCCCATATCTAACCAATCATTTACTTTTTGATCGATATTTAAACGACCAGTTGTTCTGCTTAATTCGTTACCAATCATGGTACCTGCTTGCTGTAAATGCTGAAAAGAAGAGAAGAACTTAGTTTTATCAGAACCACCTCTGATTTGTAAATCAGCTTGTCTGTAAGGTGCTTTTTGAAAAACAGCATCTTGCCAATCATAAGATTTTTTAGGATCCTTAGACCAGTTACCATAGCTATAGTAATCCATTACATCGTTTTTTACATAAGCTGTCCAGCTACTTGGGTCAGTAATTGGAGTGCCGTCTAAATCGTCACGATATTTAGCTCCTTCTAAAATTAGGGTAGCATATTCTTCAGAATTCAACATTTTCAAACGCTTGGTTGCTTCAGCAGCACCAGTTTGGTAGTTGAAGGTAACCTGAGTTTTACCTGCACGTCCTTTTTTAGTAGTAATTAACACCACACCATTTGCAGCACGAGAACCAAAGATGGCTCCAGCAGATGCATCTTTTAATACCTCAATAGACTCTATATCATTGGGGTTAATATCTGTTAAAGGATTGGTAGCACCACCAAAAGAACTTTGGCTATTAGAAGTCATTGGAATACCATCCAATACGTACAATGGTTGGCTATTGGCACTAATAGAGGAGTTCCCTCTTACACGAACAGTTACAGCTTGGCCTAATTTACCCGACTGGCTATTTACAAATACACCCGCTGCTTTACCTTGAAGTGCAGCATCCACACTTGGAGTAGGCATATACTCAATATCTTTGCCTTTTACACGGGCAATGTTACCAGTAACTTCTCTTTTAATTTGAGAACCTCCAAAACCAGTTACAATCACTTCAGATAAATTAGATACTGCACTATTTAATGCTACATCTATATTTCCTGCTTTTACAGGTATTTCTACATCACTGTATCCCACTGAAGAGAACACCAATGTTTTAATACTTGCAGCTATTTTAATAGAATACTTACCATCCGCATCAGAAATGGATGATACAGGATTTCCTTTACCTTTTACTGTAACCCCACCTAGTGGATTACCTGTAATTGCATCGGTAATTTTACCCGATACGGTTGTTTGGGAGTAACCCATTACAACACAGAAGAGCGCAAATAGCCCTAGCAGCAGTTTTTTTCTCATAATTAGTTTTTTGGTTACTACTATCGTAAAAAATAGTAGGAGACTAAAGTAAGAAAAATTTCAAATGCAAACGATTTGTTAAGGGTTTTTTTTAAGTTTTTATTAAAGTTTGTTTAATAGAACCTTAATTTTAGCGGGAGAAACTGAACAATTCAATAAAATTGTTTTATATTAGTTAGAATTGTAATACATGAATAGGTTTATTAAATATTCCTCATTTTTAAAAGAACCCTTATTTAAATTCATATATTCATTTATCTTAACGCGTTTATCAGACATTATATTGAGCAAAAAATCTTTGTCTTTTTTGAGCCGCTTAATAACCCCGTCTGCAATAAAATAGTAGTCTTCTTTTAATGCAAATTCTTTTACAATTTCTCCAGAAAACTCATTTTTATTGGTTTCAATACTTTTATTCATAGACTTGATTAGCATGATTCTGCCTTCACTCAATACATGATAAAATTCATTCTCTTTATGCTTATCAATTGCTGGAAATCCTGTTCTAAATATATAATCTCTAACTACTAGTTGATTGGTATCGGAAATGGAGATTTGTTTAATAAAGTCTCCATTCATAATCCCAATCTCTTTAGTGGCCGATACAAAATGTACTTGATGGCTCACTAAATCTAATTGCAATGGAATGGAATTGGTGACTTTGCCATTCCTAAGATGGATATTTCCATACTTAAAATCAGCAAAAACATAGGGAAAACCTTCAACTCCTAAAACTGACCTATTGAATGGCAATCCATTGGCATCCGTTAATGTATACTGCGTATCGAATTTTGCAATGCTTCTCATTTGCTGTGTTTGTGCAACAAGTGCTATTGAATAGTAGCAACACAACCATAAAATAAAATTTACTCTAATAAACATAAATTTAAGTTTAGCAACATAAATCTACAATATATAAAACAAAAAGCGGGCCCCATGATTAGGGCCCGCGTACTTAAAAATTAAACAAGAGAAACTAGAGAAACTTTTATTTAGGATTTTTAACTGGTGCACTTCCCGCAGCAGCCGGATTATAAGTTAATTCATTATCCGGAACATCCCAATAATCTAAATAACCATATTTAATGGTTGCATTTGTACTTACTACACCAGTATTTGTTACGGTTACAGCTCCAGTTCTACTAGATGAAGGATCAATTACACCCCATCTGCGAGCATCATAGAAAGATATACCTCTAAAGGCACAAATAATTCTACGTTCTCTGCGCAATTCTTCTTTAGCTTGGGCTAAATTTAAACCTGTACCGGCAACAGCTGCTAAACCTGCTCCTTGTAACGTTCTAACACCATCAATGATAGCTAATCCTGCTTCAATTTGATTGGTATTGATCAAAGCTTCTGCTTTCATCAGTTGATTTTCTTCATAATCTACAGCAACGTGCAATTCATATGTACCAGGAGTAGATCTTGCATAAACAGCAACACCAGCTAAACCAGTACCACCATCTACTAAAGCCCAACGAGTAAAGTGCGCCTGTCCACGGTCTGCTTGACCTAAATATGGAGTAGTTGCTTTTAAATTTTGGTCTTTTCTCAAATCGCCAGTTTTGAACTCTTGAGCCCAACGTTCAGAAATTTTGTAAGTAGCACCACCAGCTAAACTTGAATAGGTTCTACCCATTACAAATTGACCATTGGTATACAAATCTCCACGAGCATCAGTTCTTGCAGTGAAAATATTATCTGTAGAAGTAATTCCTGCATTTGCCAATGTTAAAACAGCAGCCCAATCACCAGAAGTCATTGTAGCAGTAGTTTTGTTAACCAACAAATTTCTAGCTTTCAAAGAAGATACGTTACGCTCTAACATAGAAGGAGTAACTGGTGCACCTTTTCCTGTTTGGAAATAAGAAGGAAGAATTTTTCCTACCATTTCTGTATAAACAGCAACACTTGTTGCAGTTTTAGAAGCAGCTACAGCTTTATCTAAATTAGAATTAGCTTCTTCAATGATCTTCTCTTTTGAAACATAATTACCATTAGTTGCAAAAGAAGTGTTGTTTATCAAGCCAGCATAATAAATAGAACCGATACGGCTATATGCGTATCCTTTCCACCAATATGCCCATGCTTTAATAGCAGCTTTTTTAGAAGCTGCATCTCCAATGAAAGTAACGGCATCCGCTTTTTCCAATAAAAGATTACAAGCTCCTATCAAGTTGTACATATGGCTCCACTCATAATAGAGGAAGTTATTTCCTGCCTGAGAGTTAGAGTTAGCCGCACGTACCAATGCATATTGTGTATTTGGGGCATTCGGGTTTAATACAGTTGTACCGTTATCATGTGTAACAGAATTAGGACATCCCATTTGATTCAAGTAAGCATTGGCCGCATCAGCGCCCAATACATCGCCCATCATTTCATGAAAGCCCATTGCACCACTAAAGAAAGGTCCAAATACACCATCGGCATATTTAAGGGATCTGAATCCGGTAATATATACACCACCGGTTGCAAATGTTGTGATACCACTTTCGGAATTCAATGCATCCGGAGTTGGGTTATTGGGGTTACTTACCGCCAAGTCTTTTGTACAGCCTGCACCAAGTAACGTACCTGCTAGTGCAAAACCATATATATATTTTTTCAATCTCATTTTCTAAAATTTTAAAGGTTAAAATCCAACATTAAGACCTAACTGATAGCTTTTGATATTTGGTACAGTGTTGTGGTCAACAGCACGATCCCAAGCTGAGTTATTTGCACCAGAACTAACTTCAGGATCATAACCAGTGTATTTTGTGATAGTAATTAAGTTACGGCCAGAAAACAATAACTGAAGTTTAGTAAACCCTTTCAACTTAAACACTTTTGCAAAATCTACACCCACAGAAATGTTACGCAATCTCCAGAATGAAGCATCTTCCATAAAGTAGCTCTTTGTACCGTTAGCCTGACGTACAGCATAAGCACCACGATAAAAAGCAGTCCAAGCTCAGCATGAATACCATCACGATACATCCACTGTTTGGTTTGGTTGTATAAGCTACTTCCACTAACCCAATCCCACTGCATACCAAAATTAACAATACCCTTGTAATTAACACTGTTAATGAAAGACATATTGAACTTAGGATTTGGATCGCCTAAAGCAAAGCGTTTTGCAGATGCAAATGGTTGACGAGTAGTTTTATTTACTACATAACCATTACTAGCAACTACATAGTTGGCTTTTTCAGCAGCTGTAAAATAAGGAACGCCATCAGGATCTACCTCATCTAAAGATTTAGGAAATATATAACCATAGATCTGACCAATTTTCTCACCAGCTCTAACTATATATTGTGAACTTCCTGCATTAGATGTTTTAATTAATTGAGCATTGTTTAACACTTTATCAACCCAAGATTTTTGCTTACTAAAGTTAGCAGTGAAATCCCAGTTCCAGTCTTTATTACGATAAACATTTAAGTTTAATGATGCTTGAATACCATTAGATTTCAATGTCATTGAGTTGGTTAACTGACGACCAATTCCAATACTAGGAGCAACATCTACTCTATCAATGATATTATCAGATGTTCTTTCCCAATAAGTAAAACCTAAGCTTCCAGAGCTTAACCAATTGCCTTTACCTAATTTAAATCCTAAATCTGTTCCAATTTCTAATTCCTTAGCAACCTCAACTTGTAAATCGGGGTTTGCATTTGAGATAGGAGTAGATAAACCAGTTTGAGTACCAATTGTAGCAGTACCCAAAATAGGGAAACGATCATAAGCACCAGGTTGAATACCTGCCTCACCATAAGCTGCACGAATTTTCCATTCGTTCAACACATTGGCAATTTTAGCATTTTGAAAGAATCCTAAACTTGTAGGTCTGAAGTAAAAATCTCCACGAGGGAAGGTAAAAGGTTTAGAACCTTGACCGAATGCAGAAGAATAGTCTGAACGTAAGCCCGCACTAACTCCTGCAATTTCACCCCAATCGAAGTGTTGGTTTACTAAGATACCATAAGTAGCAAACTGGGTGATTGCATCAGTAGCAATATTAAATACCGCCATATTACTAGCTCTATATGGAGTAAAGTCTGGAGCATTTGAACCATAAGTCCAAAAATCTGAAGTTTCACGCTTACGATAATCCCAACCAACTAAGGTTGCAGACTTCAAAGGAATATTGATTTTGAAATCTTTTTCAAAATCTAATTTGATACTTGCGTTAGCAGTAAAGTTTTGGAAAGTACTAGTAAAAGTTCTTTCGTTTATTTCACCAGACTCAGAACCTGTTGTTGGTGATGCAAAAGAAGTTCTTGGAGAATAAAATTCTGCCCAATATTGCCAAAATTCTGCCCCTTCAACTGCTGTTTGATCTTTAATTTCATAACGTGAGTTGTAAGTACTTCTATTAATACCATACTTAGCATCTAACTCTACGAATTTATTTAAACGATAGTTTAAGTTGAAGTTTTGTAAAACATCAATTGTTTGATCTTTAACTTTTGCATTTTCAACTACATAGTTAAAATTGTATGCGTTAACACCAACTGCATCACCAAAATATGGAGTCATAAATCCTTTATCATCACGTGCCTCATAATTAGCAAAAGGACGTGAGTTATTGATTGCAAACAACATATTTCTACCAGTAGGATCTAACTGAGTATCATTTGTTCTAACTATTTGTGTAATAGAACGGAATTTTAAGCCTTTAGCCAATTCAACACCAATATTTGCTGTTAAGTTGGTTCTTGCATAATCACCGTTATTTCTAAACACAGTTTCTTGACGAGAATCAGATAAAATGAATGCGAAATCCATTTTCTCTTTTGCTCCACTTATGTTAATAGAGTTGTTAAATGCATTGGCTTTTTTAAAGAACATTTTGTTGTGATCGTACCAAAGCAAGTTTTTATCATACAACTGATTTGCTTTACTTGAAGCTGAAATCAAATTGAATACAGGGTTAGTTAAATAAGAACCAGTTACACCATCAAATGACAATGGAACACCAGCTCCATCTACCACATTACCTGCAGCATTTACAGCAAAAGAGTGGTATTTACTTTTATTTACATTTCCTACATTCAACAATTCGTTACTGATAACGCTAGAAGAAATGTCAATATTGATCTTACCCATTTTACCTTTCTTAGAAAATAATTGGATAACACCATTGGCACCTTGAGCTCCGTACAAAGTACTTGCTGCAGGTCCTTGAACAACCTCTACTCTTTCAATACCGTTCAAATCTAAACTTTCTAATCCTGTAGAAGCTATTTGAATACCATCTAACAAGATCATCGGGCTAGTAGAACCATTTATAGAGTTAATACCTCTTAATAGAATTTGTGTTGGAGAACCAGGGCTACCATTAGTTGTACTAATTTGAGCTCCTGCAATTTTACCAACTAAAGCACTACCAATATCAACTGTTGGTGCAGCAGGTAATTTATCAGCTGTAACAGACTCAACTGCAATTGCTAACTTCTTTTTGCTTGTTGCAACACCTACACCCGTTACAACCACTTCATTTAGTGCTTTTGTATCGGTAACTAATTTAATCAGCAAATTAGTAGCATTGGCTGCTACTTGTTGATTCTCATAACCAATTTCAGAAACAATCAAGGTTGCACCTGATTTTACTTTAATAGAAAAAGAGCCATTTCCATCGGCGCTAACACCATTCTTGGTGCCCTTCTCTAATACAGAAGCCCCGGGTAAGGGATTTCCTTTGTCGTCCGTTACTTTACCAGTAACAGTAGTTGTTTGTGCCAAACCTGTTGCCAAGACAAACAGAAAGGCGCAAAAACTCATCAGCAGTTTTTTTCTCATGTTGTTAATTTTAGGTATATAAGCCATTTATCAGGCTTTATGACCATCTAAATAACTAAAAAGCTGTTCGGAAACCTTAACAATCTGTTAATTTTAAGGTATTTTTAATTTAACATTGTAGCCAATTGTTCATTTTTAATACCTTTTTGAAAGGCTAGATGCAATGTCAGTAAAGGTTTCGGAAGAATTTGATGGAGCAAGAACTGGCAAAGCCTAAAAGTTGTACGTTTTT
>VIKJ01000032.1:18591-20829 GCA_008080615.1 Chitinophagaceae bacterium
TTTTTCTCAATTTCACCGATTTTTCCCATTTTTAAAAAATTCGGCTAAGAATTGCTCGCAATCGGTGAAAAAAGAAGTTGGAACATAGGTATGGGTTTAAAGAGCAGCGCTTCTACCTCAAAATAATTTCATATTAAAAAAATAAATATTCATTTTGCTGGTAGCTGATTTCCAACACAATTAGCCAATAATGCAGCCCTATCCGCCCTTGTAGCCAAAAATTAATTTTGCGATGTGGCCCATTATTGTAATTTAGTGGAAGAATTTAATGGGTTAGTAAGTAAAGGGGCCAGCAGCAATGTTGGCCCTTTTGCGTATCTATCAGAACCTCTACTATTTTATTATGAGCAAGATCAAAACAGCATTTTTTTGTAATAATTGCGGATATGAAAGTGCAAAATGGATTGGAAAATGCCCCTCATGTAATCAATGGAATACATTTACACAAGAAGTGATTCATAGTGGAGACGCAAAAGAAAAAACTACTTGGGAAGATTACCCCGAAACAAAAAGAAATACAAAAACCATTGCATTAAGTGATGTAACCGTTCAAGAAGAAAAAAGAATTGTAACCAAAGACTCCGAATTAAATAGAGTGTTAGGTGGAGGTATTGTTCCCGGCAGTTTAATATTGGTTGCAGGTGAACCTGGCATTGGAAAAAGCACTTTGTTTTTACAAAATGGATTATTGATCAACAACCTACGTGTTTTATATATCAGTGGAGAAGAAAGTGAGCAACAAATAAAAATGCGCGCGGACAGATTGAAAATAAACAATGACCAATTTTTTCTTTTAACTGAAACTGATACAACCGTAATCTTTAAAGAAATTAAAAAACTAAAACCACAATTAGTAATTGTTGATTCTATTCAAACCATACAATCTAATTTAATTGATTCATCTGCAGGAACGGTTTCTCAAATTAGAGAATGCGCTGCAGCATTTCAACGTTTTGCAAAAGAAACCAATACCCCAGTTTTTTTAATTGGTCATATAACCAAAGATGGTGCCATTGCCGGACCAAAAATTTTAGAGCATATGGTAGACACCGTATTGCAATTTGAAGGTGATAGGCATTATGCATACCGAATATTAAGAACCTTAAAAAATAGATTTGGCAGCACTTCCGAATTGGGTATTTATGAAATGACAGGTGAAGGAATGCGCATTGTAACCAACCCTTCAGAAATTTTGATTGCACAAAGAGAAGAAGTATTGAGTGGAAGCGCAATTGCTGCCGCATTAGAAGGCATGCGGCCCTTATTGATAGAAGTGCAAGCCCTTGTAACTACCAGTGTTTACGGCACTCCGCAGCGAACTGTTACCGGATTCGATTTAAGAAGATTGCAATTACTTTTAGCCGTTTTAGAAAAAAGAGGTGGGTTTCAATTTGGCATGAAAGATGTTTTTGTGAACATTGCTGGTGGTATAAAAATTGAAGATCCTTCCATTGATTTAGCAGTGATTTGTGCATTGCTATCTTCTTACGAAGACAATCCATTACCAAAGGCTGTTTGCTTTGCTGGTGAAGTTGGATTGAATGGAGAAATTAGGGCGGTGAATAGAATTGAACAAAGAATTGCAGAAGCACAAAAACTGGGTTTCGAAAAAATCATTGTATCGCGCTACAATAAAAAAAGCTTTGACCCATCGGCTTACACTATTCAAGTAGTAGCGCTTAGTAGAGTAGATGAAGTGTATCAGCAATTGTTTTAAAAATTGAATTACCCAATTTTTAAATACATAACTTAACTCCGTTAAAAAAAGTTGATTTTTTCGGCAAATACTTTTATTACAATTTAGGGGCTATTTATTTTTATAAATGGCCAACCAACTACAAACCTATTTTAACGCATTTCAACACTTATTTTTTCCTCATTATTGCAAAGGATGTGGGGTAGATTTTATTTCGCTGAATTCCTTTTTATGTTCTAGATGTATTGCACAACTTCCATCAACCCATTTCAGTGAAATTGCCAATAACCCAGTTGAAAAAATTTTTGCTGGAAGAATTTCATTAACAGCAGGAACTGCTTTATACTATTTTACCAAGGCAGGCTTGTTACAATATATTTTAGTTCAACTTAAATATAAAAACAATCAAGCAGCTGGATTTTTTTTAGGTACTCAACTGGGAATAGCGTTAAAGAAATCAATTCTCTTTCAACAGATAGATTGTATTGTTCCACTTCCGCTTCATCCAAAAAAAGAATACATGCGTGGTTACAATCAAGCGG
>VIKJ01000033.1 GCA_008080615.1 Chitinophagaceae bacterium
CAAAAAGGGATGCAGTATAGCTTTCTAGCTCATTTACAGTGGGGTCTTCCCCAAAAACATCATCCCCAACTTTTGCTGAATGCATGGCATCCAACATTCCAGGGGTTGGCTTGGTAAGGGTGTCGGAACGAAAATCAATCATCATGTTTGCAAATTTGCCCAATTTTTTCTATATTTTGGTTAAAATCCGAGCTAAAAATCGTAATTTTGCTAGCTTCCGCAATTTTGGAAGGTTTTGGTCTCTTTTTACAGATCATAAAACATTTAGAGACTTATTCTCGTTATACTTAAAAGCAATATCAACACATGAGGCAACTCAAGATCGCTACCCAGATTACCAACAGAGACTCGCAGGCAGTAGAAAAGTATTTACAGGAAATTTCCAAAATCCCCATGATCAATCCCGAAGAGGAAACTACTTTGGCGCAGAAGATTAAAATGGGCGATCAACGTGCGTTGGATAAATTGGTACAAGCAAACTTACGTTTCGTAGTATCTGTTGCCAAACAATATCAGCACCAAGGTCTTTCTTTAAGTGATTTGATTAATGAAGGTAATCTTGGTTTGATTAAAGCTGCTCAGCGTTTTGATGAAACAAAGGGTTTTAAATTTATTTCTTACGCTGTATGGTGGATTCGTCAGTCTATATTACAAGCATTGGCCGAACAAGGAAGATTGGTTCGTTTGCCACAAAATAAAATTGGTACTTATAATAAGGCCAATAAAGCCTATATGGCATTTGAACAAGAACATGAGCGTGAGCCTTCTACCGAAGAACTTGCCGAAATCTTAGAAATGAGTGAAACAGAAATCAACAATATTTTTCAAAGTAATACCCGTCATACTTCCTTAGATGCTCCAGTTCATGAAGCAGAAGATGTTGCCATGGGCGATTTGCTAGAAGGATCTGATGATACAGACGAAGATGTGATGAAAGATTCATTGAGAGAAGAAATTCGTAGGGTGTTGAAATCATTGAGCCCAAGAGAAGCTGAAATTGTAAATGCTTATTTTGGATTAGATGGAGAAAATGGCGTTACTATTGAGCAAATTGGTATGAAATACGATTTAACCAAAGAACGTATTCGTCAAATTAAAGAACGTGCCATTAAGCGTTTGCAAAAAGCACGTTATAGCAATGCATTGAAAGCATATTTGGGATAATTAACTGTTCCAACTGTTAAATAATACTCAATTCGCCTCTGTTTTACACAGGGGCGTTTTTGATTAATCTTTTTGGGAATATTTTTGTTATTGGATATATGAACCTCTGTAGAATTATTTTAGCCAGCCTCTTTTTAATAGCCTTAGTGGGCTGTGAAAAAGACATTACCATAGTGCCTGTTGAATCATCCCCCAAATTAGTGGTAGATGCTCAAATAGAAGATGGTCAGCCTCCGGTAGTGGTATTAACTAATTCTTTAAACTATTTTAGTTCGATTGATACAGCAGAATTGTATGCATCCTTTATAAAAGATGCAAAAGTTACCCTTTCGGATGGAACCAGAACAGCCCAGCTTAAATTCTTTCAAGTAAATGCTCCTGGCGGATTGAGGTATTATTTTTATTCAAATGATCCTGCTAGTCCTACTACAGCCATTATTGGAGCATTTGGAAAAACCTATCAATTAAAAGTAGAATTGAATGGTATTACCTATACAAGTACAACAGAAATTCCCTTACTCAAAAAAACCATTGATTCAATTTGGTATAAACCCGTTCCAAATAGGCCTTCCAATGATAGATTTGTAGTGGTGTCTGCAAAAATTTCCGATCCAGTAGGCTTAGGTAATTATATCCGCTATTTTACTAAAGTAAATTCACAAGATTATTTGCCAGGGTACAACAGTGTATTTGATGATGCTGTAATTGATGGTAAAACTTATTCAATTGATATTCCTAAAGGGGTAGATAAAAATCAACTATTAGAAAGAGAAAATTATGGGTTCTTTAAAAAAGGAGATACCCTAACAATTAAATATTCCAATATCAACAAAGCAACCTATGATTTTTGGAGAACCTGGGAATACACTTATCAATCGGTAGGGAACCCATTTGCTTCACCCGGGGTTGTGATAGGGAATATCAGCAATGGCGCATTGGGAGCGTTTTGCGGATATGCCTCTCAATACAAGAAAATCATTATCCCCAAATAATAGTAGTTTGTGTAAAAACATACCCTGATAAAAGCAGGTGAATGATACATTTGTTGTGCTAAAAAAATGAATATGGAACAAGAAGCTATAGAAAAAGTAAGTGTACTGATTATCGGATCAGGACCAGCAGGATATACAGCGGCTATTTATGCTGCAAGAGCCAATATGAAACCCTTGTTGTATCAAGGTATTCAACCTGGAGGTCAATTAACGATTACTACAGAAGTGGAGAATTATCCAGGCTACCCTGATGGTATTCAAGGGCCCGAAATGATGGTTCATTTTGAAAAACAAGCTGCTAGAATGGGAGCTGATATTCGATACGGATTAGCAACCAAGGTAGATTTTAGTGCTACCCCTTATAAGGTTTGGATTGATGAGGAAAAAGAAATTCATGCGGATGCTGTAATTATTTGTACGGGCGCATCTGCAAAATGGCTAGGTATTGAAAGCGAGCAACGCTTAAATGGGTTTGGCGTGAGTGCTTGTGCTGTTTGTGATGGATTTTTCTTTAAAGGAAAAGAAGTTGCAATAGTAGGAGCAGGAGATACCGCTGCAGAAGAAGCACATTACTTGTCTAAACTATGTACTACAGTACATATGTTTATAAGAAGAGATAAAATGCGTGCAAGTAAAATTATGCAAGAGCGCGTATTGAATACACCCAATATCAAAGTGTATTGGAACACCGATACCGATGAAATTTTAGGAGAGAAAAAAGTAGAAGCTGTTCGAATTAAAAACAACCAAACCAATCAAACTCAGGAAATTCCTATCAGTGGTTTCTTTGTAGCTATTGGTCATCAACCCAATAGTGATATTTTCAAAGGGTTTTTAGACATGGATGAAACAGGATATATATTAACGCAGCCTGGCACTACAAAAACCAATATTGAAGGTGTTTTTGCAGCAGGTGATGTACAAGATAAAAACTATCGTCAGGCAGTAACAGCTGCAGGAAGTGGTTGTATGGCGGCTTTAGATGCAGAAAGATATCTTGCTGCAAAAGGAATTGGACACTAATACTTTAATCATTGGCTTCATGCAAATTCATTTAAATGATCTTCGCTTTTTTGCTTATCACGGTTTATATGCCGAAGAAAAGCAATTGGGCAATTATTTTGAATTGAATATTGATATACAGTATACGCCCATTCATTTGCCCATTACAGATATCAATGATACAGTTAACTATGCAGCTGTATTTGAATTGGTTTCAAAGCGCATGGCTATTCCAACGCCCTTATTAGAAACTGTGGCCACAGAAATAGCTTTGCAAATTTTGGCACAATTTTCTCTAGTAGAAGTGGTAACAATTTCATTGTACAAGCTTCACCCGCCCATCCCTCATTTTGAGGGGAAGGTTGGCGTATCATTCACTTTAAACAGAGATTAATTATGCGTTTTGTTAAGAATATTTTTTTTAGTGTTGTTCTCCTCTTCATAGCTAATGTAGTTACCGCACAAGACTTATCTATTCAGTTAAAAGAAGCGGATAATTTTGAAAAGCAATTGAAAGAGCCCGAAGCTTTGGAAAAATATAAGCAAATTTTAGTGCTTAATCCTAATAATATGAAAGCGCTAGTGAAAGCGGCTGAGTTGAATGTAATGTTAGGTGGTAAAGAGTTAAATAAAAACAATAAACGATTGTATTACGAAACCGCATTGGGCTTTGCCAAAAGGGCTTTAGCTTCGGATATGGTTAACCCCGATGCCAATTACGCAATGGCCATGTGTTCGGGAAAATTAACCGATGTAGAACAAGAGAATAAAAAAATTGTGGCGTTGGTGAAAGACGTTAAAATGTATGCTGATAAAGCGATACAAATAAATCCCAACCATGCTAAAGGCAATTATATATTGGGTAAATGGCATTATGAAATGGTTACGCTATCTGGGATTAAAAAAATAGCAGTAAAATTATTTTATGGAGGTTTGCCAGATGGGGATATATACAAAGCCATTACTTATATGGAAAAATGCAAAACCATTGAACCTTATTTTGTGCCTAACTATTTAGATTTAGGTAAAGCATACAAAGAAGATCATCAGCCAGCAAAAGCGATTGAAGTATTGGGAAGATTGATTAAATTACCTACCAGAAGTTCAGAAGATGTTGGCCTAAAAGCGGAGGGGGCTAAATTATTAGAATCATTACAATAATACATTACATCAGTTAAATAAAAACAAACAAATGGAATTAGTTACCTTATTTGAACAAGCGGTGGCAAATAGTAAAACCTTGGCCGAAAAACCCGATAATGAAACATTATTAAAGCTATATTCTTTATTTAAACAAGCTACAGAAGGAGACAATAGTGATTCAGGTCCTGCAAATGCTTTCGACTTTGTAGCTAAGTTTAAGCATGAAGCATGGGCAAAGTTAAAAGGCCTTACCAAAGAAGAAGCCATGCAACAGTATATTAACTTGGTTACCCAGTTGAAGGGTTAAATTTTAAGATTTTTCCATCTGTTGCTGTGAATATACCAATAGGAAGGAATCAACATAATACTCCAATAAAGCCATTCGCTTCCCCATCCCCAGGTGATGGGGAGGTTTAGTTTTTCTAATACAATATATACGTATAGGATATAGAAAACAATGGTAGCGGCTTCGGTGTACAAATTCATTTTAGAATTACCAGTACCAGTAACCGCGTTCACCCACACAACAGCAACCGACATCATAATCATCGCTACAGAAACAATTCGCATTACGGGTATTGCTGCTACAATAAAGTCTTCTCCTTGGCCATAAATCCCAAGAAAGAATCTGGGAGATATATTCAAAATTACAAATACGCACAAGGCAAATCCTACGCTCCATTTAAGAATCCTATAAATTAGTGGAACTACTTCTTCCTGCCTTCCTTGGCCAATCACATTGCTAACCATGGTATTGGTTGTTGCAGCAAATGCCCAGGTAAAACATCCAAAAAAACCAAAAAGATTGCGCATGGTATTAGAAACTGCTAGGTCTCTTGCTCCATGATGCTCAATTAAAATATAAAAATACTCCCAGCTCATGATGCTTATAGCGTGTTGTAAAATCAATGGATAGGATTGAACCAAGATTAATTGAGTGTATTTTTTTTGGTAAGCAACTTTTTTAAATAATTGCAATTGTTTACTGATGCCTATCAATTTAATAACCCCAAATACAGCTACAAGGCCCGCTATTTCAGCAATAATAGAGGCATAAGCCGCTCCATTAAAACCCAACTTAGGTAAACCTAGTTTGCCATAGATAAAACCATAATCAAGTACAATATTTACAATGGCTTCTGTTGCAGTTCCTAAAATGAGGTATTTACTTTGATTGGTACCCACCAATAAAGCATTGCGCATTTGATAGATATACAAAAAGGGTAGGCCCAGTATACGAATGGTTAAAAAGCTCACAGCCATTTTAACCCCTGCTGCATCGTGTAATGACCATCCCAATACGGTAGGAGCCACAAACCAGGTAAGTAAAATGCCCATTAAAGCAATTACTAAGGCAATCCGTACCCCATGCCAAAAAAGTACACCTATTTCATCAATCTTATTTTCTCCTGCTCTTCTAGATATCAGCGCTTGTAATCCATTGTTTAAACCGTTTCCAATAACAGCAAATAGTAAATAATAAACCCCGGTTATGCCTGCAATTCCTAGTTCTAACTGTCCTAAACCACCCAGGAAAATATTATTGGTAATAAAATTAATTTGCGGAACAATGATGGCAGCTGAAATGGGTAAAGCAATCCTAAGGATTTGTTTGCTGCCCGTATCTACCTGAAGATTTAATGAAGAATTTGAAACGCTCATATTGTAAAGTAAAGGTAGTAAATTGAGACCTCAAGTACTTGGGTTCCTTTGGGAATGATTTTTTATTAATATTGCACTAATTAATTGGAATGGCCAGAAAAAAAATAGGATTATACAAGCCTGATACAAATTTTAGTTACAATCACCAATTGGTGGTAGAATTAGGAAATGATGAATTGGTTTGTTTGGTAAAAAACGAAGAAACCGGAGAAATTGATGGGTTTGAGTTATTTAGTTTAGATAAGTCTTCACAAGACGATTGGAATGATATTTTTTATGAAATAAAATCGGGGTCTACTATTTTCAACAATACATTTAAACAGGTATTCTGTTATTTTAATGTAGAAGAGTCTTTATTAATTCCAGAAAAATTACTTACTGCTACCTCGGCAGAAGATTATTTGAATTTAATATTTGGAGAAAGTATCAGGCACGAGGTTAAGTATGAAAAATTATTGGCAACCAAGGTATTCATAAATGCTTACCGAGTAAGAAAGTCAATAATTGAATTATTGAATAGGCAATTCATTATTTTTCAAACAGGGCATACATATTCTAACTTGTTGAATGATGTAATGCGTAGGCCAAGAATTGATGATTATTTTCTTAAGATTCAATTTTATAGCCATCATTTTATTATTGCAGTTTGGAAAGAAGAAAGGTTTCAATTGATTCAGTCTTATCGTTATCATTCTGCAGAAGATATTTTATACTTTGTTTTGAGAATCACTCAGCAATTTGATTTTGACCCAGCATATGTGGTGTTAGAATTAAGTGGTATGGTAGATGTAGAATCTAATACTTATACTCAATTAGCAAAAGTTTTTGCAAACATTCATTTGGATGCAATTGAGCCTGATGGGATTTTCAAATCGGCCATGGATGAATATCCAGCACATTATTTTACCCCTTTTTATAAACTTGCATTATGAGAATTATTTCCGGTAAATGGGGTGGTAGAAAAATTCATCCTCCGGCAAATATGCCTCATACACGCCCTACAACAGATATTGCCAAAGAAGGGCTCTTTAATATATTGCAGAGCCGCATGAATTTTGACGGCATACAAGTTTTAGACTTATTCGGAGGAACTGGATGTATTAGTTATGAGCTTGCTTCTAGAGGGGCAGCACATTTAACCATTGTAGAGAAAGATCCCATCATGCATGGGTTTATCAAAAAGAATTTAGACACATTAGGTATGCCCGCATATCAGTTATTTAAAATGGATGTATTTGCTTTTTTACAAAGCTGTACCCAGTCTTTTGATTTCATTTTTGCAGGTCCACCTTATGCTTTAGGGCCTATTGATGAATTGCCCAAACTGATTGTTGCCAATCAATTAATTGCGCCTGGAGGATTTTTTGTGTTAGAGCATACCCCACGAAATGCATATGAAAAATATGCTGGATTTTCTTTTGTAAGAAATTACGGTACAACCGTATTCTCTTTTTTTACAAAGCAAGATTAGCCATTCTACAAATAGTGGAACCACTGTTTATTTACATCCCATTGTTCAAATTCTTTTGCAACAGCAGTAAGGAAGCTAGCTCCAATACTTCCATCAACAATACGGTGATCGTAACTTAAACTGAGGTACATCATATGGCGTATGCCAATAGTATCACCTTCTGCTGATTCAATTACAACAGCGCGCTTTTTAATGGCGCCAACAGCCATAATAGCTACTTGTGGTTGATTTATAATGGGTGTTCCCATTAGGCTTCCAAATGTGCCCACATTGGTTAATGTGAATGTGCCGCCTGTTGTATCTTCTGGTTTTAATTTGCCATTTCTAGCGGCATCAGCTAATCCATTAACAGATTTGCTTAAGCCTACTATATTTAACTGATCAGCGCCTTTAATAACAGGAACAATTAAGTTGCCACTTGGTAGGGCAGTAGCCATACCAATATTGATGTCTTTTTTAATAATTATTTGATCGCCATTCAATGAACAGTTTACCAATGGGAAACGCTTCATCGCTTTAACTAAACATTCTACAAACATTGGTGTGAATGTAAGTTTGGTACCTTCTCTTTGCTCAAATTCTTTCTTCACTTTCTCTCTCCACATAACCATATTGGTTACGTCGGCTTCTGCAAAACTAGTAACATGCGGGCTCGTAGCTTTACTGTCTACCATATGCTTGGCAATCAGCTTACGCATTCTGTCCATTTCAACAATCTCAGTTTCTCCTGAAACAACTACAGATGATGGTTCAGAAAACTTACCCGAAGATTGAGCGGTACTGTACACGATATCTTGTGAAGGCGGTACTGGTGAACTTTGTGCTGTTGGTTGTGCAACCAACAGTGGTTGTTGAGGTGCAGCAATTGTTTGTTGAACAGGAGCTATTGGAGCACTTTGTGCTGTTGGTTGTGCAACTGGTTGAGGTGCTGCCTGATATACTGGTTCTGTTACCGGTTTATTTTCTTGTTGAGCAGTTGGTTGCACAACCAACTGCGGAGGTGTAGGTGCCGCAAATCTTTCAACTGGAGCAACAGGTTCTGTTTGTGCTGTTGGTTGCACAATTGGTTGTGATGTTGGTGGTGATGTTGGTTGTGCAACCAACATCGGAGCTGGTGTAGTTTCTACAGGAGCAGTATATGTTGGTGCAGGTTGTTGGTATGGTTGAGGTGTTGCTTGCGTTGTTGGTTGCACAACCAACAACGGTTGTTGAATTGCAGGAATTCTTCCAGCTTTTTTATCTGCTACGTATTGTAAAATATCTCTTTTAGAAACCCTTCCATCACTTCCAGTTCCTGGAATTCGCTCTAGTTCACTTAAACTAACTCCTTCGCTATTGGCAATATTTAAAACCAATGGAGAATAGAATCGATTAGCTGCAGGTTTGGCCATTAATTCAATAGCTGCGGCTGATGGTACATAAGGAATATCAGCTGTTGGTTGTGCTGTTGTTGGTACTGTTGGTTGTGCAACCAACAGTGATGGTGTTGGAGCAGCCACTGGTTGAGGTGAAGGAGCCGGTGATTGTGCAGTTGGTTGTGCAACCAACTGCGGCGATGTTGGAGCGGTGCTGCAGCAACTGTATTGATTCTAGCGATGACAGTTCCTATAGGTACAACATCGTTTACATTAAATAATATTTCGGTGATAGTACCTTCAACAGTAGATGGAACTTCAGAATCTACTTTATCAGTAGCAATATCTAGTACGGTTTCGTCTAGCTTAACATGATCGCCTACATTCTTATGCCACTTAAGAATGGTTGCTTCCATTATACTTTCACCCAATTTGGGCATAATCAATTCAGCTATTGCCATACTGTATTACTGTTTTAATGAAGGAAAAAAAGCAATCTGTAACCCTTCAATTAGCATCATTTTGCATACACAAAACACTACTAATCAACAAATATACCGCTTAAGGGTATATACTTATTCAACTATTATCCACAATCACCCCTCTTAGCATATTCAAAGCATTTGTAGCAGTTAATTCAATATTTCTTCTTCGATCAAATCTAAAATGGAAAGACTTTGTAATTACTTGGTTTTTGTTGGCTACAGCTACCCAAACCAGTCCTACAGGTTTTTCCTCAGTTGCTCCATCAGGCCCCATGATGCCACTAACCGCAATTGCATAATCTGTTTGCATTATTTCCCTTACCGATTTGGCCATTTGAATCACTGTTTCCTCACTCACGGCCCCAACGGTCATGAGCATTTCATGTGGCACTCCCAGCATTCTTTCTTTGATAATATTGGCATAGCTAACCACCGTACCTGTAAAAAAGGAAGAGGAGCCAGGATGAACACTTAATAGATGGGCAATATACCCTCCTGTGCAACTTTCGGCCGTGGCAACAGTTTGATTATTGGCTTTTAATAATTTACCAACCGCCGCTTCCATAGGTAGGTCTTCATCAATTACTAAATAATCTTTTACATTGTTTTTCAATAAGTTAAAATGATTATCTAAAATATTATTTAAATTATTTTGATCCATTCCCCAACTTGTTAGGCGCAATCTTACCATACCATAATTGGGTAGATAGGCCAATTTAACTTCGCTTGGTAAAGCTTCTTCAAAATCTTTAATGAGCTCTGCTAAAAAGGATTCTCCAATACCAGCTGTTAAGAGCGTTTTATGAGCAATGAAGCCAGTATTAAAACGCTTAAGTAACAAAGGCAAAACATGATTGCTCATGATCCATTTCATTTCATGTGGCACGCCAGGCATGGCTACAAAAATCTTACCGGCTCTTTCGAACAACATACCTGGTGCAGTTCCTCGTTCATTTTTTAATACGGTGCAAGTATCGGGCACTTCAGCTTGTTTAGCATTGCGCTCGATCATGGTCCTTTTTAAAATATGATTGAAAATATGGGTAACATGGTCTAAGGTTGGTTGATCTACTAT
This sequence comes from Chitinophagaceae bacterium, assembly GCA_008080615.1. Taxonomy (GTDB): domain Bacteria; phylum Bacteroidota; class Bacteroidia; order Chitinophagales; family Chitinophagaceae; genus Sediminibacterium. The sequence continues at coordinate 10,350 of VIKJ01000033.1, forward strand.
CATTTTGCCATTGAAATACTTGCACAGCAAAGGCTTGGTAATATCGTCGGCAGTAGGTCCTAAGCCACCGGTGATTAAAATGATACTTGCTTTTTTAGTTTCTTCATCCAAGGCCTCCCAAATATCATCCCAATTGTCTCCAACAGCCACCCGATGTTTTACCCCAATGCCAATTTTGTTTAGTTCCTGAGCAATCCAACTACTATTGGTATCTACCACTTGCCCAATTAATAATTCATCTCCAATGGTGATGATAGATGCATAAGTTTTATTCATAGTATGTTGCTTAACCCCCAATGTTAAAGCTATTCGGGTTGTGTATTATAAAGTATCGAGCAAATTAACTTCAAAAAAAGGATATAATTTGGCTTTAAATTCTGCTGGCATTACCGTTCTTTTACCTGTTTTGATATCAATAAAAAACAAGGTTACTTTTCCGGTGGTCAATAATTTTCTTTTCTCATTAAAAACCTCATGATTAAATTCAATCTCATGTTTTAATGGCATTTCTTTTAATACCGTTTTAATAGTAATCAAGTCATCGTAATGTGCAGGTCTTAAAAAATTGCACTCCAATTTAACCACAGGCATCCGAACACCCATTTCCTCCATCTTTTTATAAGTAAACCCCAGGTCTCTGATGCACTCTGCTCTGCCTACTTCAAAATACTGTGCATAATTGCCGTAATACACAATATCCATCTGATCTGTTTCTGCATATCTAACCCTAACTGTTGTTAAATGTTCGTACATTTTTGCAATTTGTTGACAAACTTACAACCTTCCCTTGTTTTTCCACATATGCAGGCTTAACAATCCCTTACAAAAAGGTACAACTATCTTTAGCATATTGAAGTGTTGAACAACCTATCCTTGGCCTATGTATCGAATTGCCCATACCCTAATGATTTCCATTTTTTTGATGCTGCATCAACCTATTGTAGCGCAATTAACACAAAGCTATATTGAGCCTGATGCTGCTTTTAAACAAGCTAAATTGTTGTACCAGCAAGAACAATATAGTTTGGCATATCCCTT
>VIKJ01000034.1:0-25920 GCA_008080615.1 Chitinophagaceae bacterium
CGCCCGTATTCACTAACCCCAGTGTTTTCATTAATCGGTACCAAGAGCGCTATGGGTATGAAGCTGATTTATTTAATTTATTGCATAGCGGGAAAGAATGGGTGGGAGAAGTTTTCTCCAACGCTTTTGGCGGAACGAGTAGCCGAAATTTCAATATCAATTTACCCGGATTGATTTTGACCGAACCAGTCACCATCAATACTTTTTTTACAGGCAGATCTGTGGGTGCCAATGCACAATTTCAGGTAGCACTCAACGGAAGCAATATTCAAACGATTAATTTTGCAACAGTTAGTGGAGATATTTTGGGTGCATATGCCCGTGCGGTTAAAACGCGTTCATCTGTTTTGAGCAATCAACAAAACCTAGTGTTGAATATGCAGTTTCAATCTGCTGCAGCTGGTGCTGAAGGTTGGCTGAATCAATTCACTGTTATTGGAAAAAGAGCTTTGGCTTTTACAGATAATAATTTCCTGCGCTTTCGTGATTGGGCTGCTTTTAAACCCAACAGTACGCTCAACACCATTGGTGAATTTACGATTGGATCTTTAGCATCAACGCAGCCCGCCAATGCTGGTGCCAGCTTAGCTATTTGGGATTTAACCAATCCCTTGGCTCCTATTAAAATGCCTTTTACCATCAACAATAACAATGCTGTTTTTACCAATGATTTAAGCAAATTGAGAGAATACATTGCATTTACACCTGCGCATGTTACTACACCCATTGTGTTAGGCAGCGTGGCCAATCAAAATCTGCACAATAAAAAAACAGTACTAGGAATCATTGTTACACATCCTTCTTTATTAGCTGCCGCACAACGATTGGCTGCTTTTCATTTACAAGAATATGGCTTTACCGATTTAGTAGTTTCGGTAGATCAAATTTACAATGAGTTTTCATCGGGTAGCCCCGACCCCACTGCTATTCGTGATTGCATAAAATATTATCAACCCAATTATGTGTTGTTATTTGGTGCAGGTTCTTATGATCCTAAAAACAGAACCACGGGCAATATTAATTTAGTACCCGTTTATGAAAGTAGTAATTCATTAGACCCATTAGCTAGTTTTACTTCGGATGATTTTTTTGGTTTAATCAATGATGCGGATGATATCAATAATGCAAATGCCACTACGCCAATTAGCATTGCTGTAGGCCGCATCCCAGTTGGTTCTGCAGCCGAAGCCAATACGATGGTTGATAAAATAATTCGCTATCATAGCCCTAGTAGTTTGGGTGAATGGAGAACTAATTTTAGTTTGTTGGCAGATGATCAAGACAATAATTTACACTTGAACGATGCTGAATCAATTGTGGCTGCTGCTAGTAATGCCAACGCTATTTTTCATCCACAAAAAATATATTTAGATGCTTTTCCACAAGTGAATGGCGCTGGTGGAGCAAGATACCCTGCGGTGAATGAAGCCATTGTAAATACTGTTTTCAATGGTACACTCCTATTTAATTATTCCGGTCATGGAAATGATCAACGCCTTACAGAAGAAGCCGTTTTTAGTAGTACAGAAGTGAACAGATTAAACAACGCCGATAAACTGCCTTTGTTTATTACGGCCAGTTGCGATTTTGCGCCCCATGATGATCCTACCAAACAATCGCTGGGTGAAAAATTATTGCATGCCAATGCCAATGGTGCCATTGCATTGCTCACTACCACCCGATTGGTGTTTGCTTCAAGTAATCGCATCATGAATGAAAATTATATCAAAGCAGCTTTCACACGCAAACCAGATGGGAACTATCTTTCATTGGGTGAGGCGGTAAGGATTGCCAAAAATAATACCACACAAAATAATGGTGATGTGCTGAATAGCCGCAAGTTTGCCTTACTGGGCGATCCTGCTATGCAATTGGCTTTTCCCAAAGGGTTGATGCGCATTACAAACATCAATGGCCAGCCTATTCAATCAACGGATAGTTTGCAGGCATTGGGTAAATATATTTTGGGTGGAGAAGTACAAACAGCCGCAGGTAGCGTGAATACTGCGTTTAACGGAATTGCCAATATTACCATTTACGATAAAGCCCAACCAATCAATACCTTGGGTAATACAGCTGCAAGCCCTGTTACTAATTTTACTGTGCAGAATAGTATTTTATTCAGCGGCAAAGCCAGTGTAAAAAATGGATTGTTTTCGGTTGCCTTGGTATTACCCAAAGACATCAATTTTAAATTGGGCGCTGGCAAAATTGCTATGTATGCAAGTAACGGTATTACGGATGCTGCTGGCACCAATTCCATTCGGATTAGTGGCAGCAATACTTTAATTGATCCAGATAAAACAGGGCCTGAAATTGCTTTATTCTTAAATGATACCCTTTTTAAAAATGGGGGTATTAGTGCAGAAAATCCCATCCTAATTGCACAGCTTTTTGACAGTTCGGGCATTAATGCAACAGGCAATAGTATTGGCCATGATATAACTGCTGTAATTGATGGAGATGAAAGAAATAAAATAGTATTGAACCCCTATTTTAGCAATAACACCGATAGCTATCAACGAGGTCAATTGCGTTTTCAATTGCCACAACTTTCTGCGGGCAATCATCAATTAAAATTAAAAGCTTGGGATGTATTAAATAATTCCAATGAAGCAAGCATTCAATTTAGTGTAGCCAAACAAGAAAAATTAGTGATTGGGGCTGTTCAAAATTTTCCCAATCCATTTTCGGGCACTACCTATTTTGGGTTTGAACACAATCAGTCCAATACCAACTTGTTGGTACAAATTAGCATCCAAAATGGGAATGGTCAATTGGTTAAAACCATTCAACAGCGCGTAAATACAGCCGGTTCGCGCAATGTGCAAATAACCTGGCAGGGGGATAGTAATTTTGGGCGAAAATTGGCACGCGGAACCTATTTTTATCGTATTATTGTATCAGCAGAAGCGCAACAAATTACTCGCGCAGGTATTTTACTGCTGTACTAAATACACTGAATGGTATAAACTCTACACTTTTTTACCTTTTTATTCGTTTAAAATTCATTCGTACAATTCGTGCGTGCTTTTAATAAAGCTGCATGATGAACATAAATAAAAGTGTATGCAAATTGCTATGAAAAAAATAATTGCGTTGGCTGTTTTAACAGTAACTGGTTTTAACACCCTGCATGCGCAGGCCGATTCTATTAATATAGTTTCTACTGCTGTTCCTTTCTTACGTATCTCTCCTGATGCGCGTGCGGGTGGTATGGGTGATGCAGCTATTGCAACGGCCCCTGAAGCCAATGCGCCTTTTTGGAATTTATCTAAAGTGGCATTTGCTAAAAAGAAAACGGGAATTGCATTTAACTATACGCCTTGGTTAAGAGACCTTGGTTTGAATGATGTATACTTAGCTAGTATGGCTGCATATCATAAATTAGATGACAATAATGTTATTTCTAGTTCATTGCGCTTTTTTAGTTTAGGTAATATTCAACTCACCGATTTTTCGGGAAATGTATTAAACACCGTTCGCCCAAGTGAGTTCTCCATTGATGGTGGTTATACACGTGTATTGAGTGATAAAATGAGTATTGCTGTAGCACTACGATATATTAATTCTAGATTGGTGGTGGGTGATGTGGGTACAGGTGTTGTGTACCGTGCAGGCAATGCCATTGCGGGTGATGTTTCTTTATTTTACAATGGGGCCAATGCAGATGGTCAAGGACTTAACTGGGGTTTTACCTTATCTAACTTAGGTTCTAAAGTGGGCTATACCAATGATGCGCGTAACAAAGATTTTTTACCTGCTAATTTAGGTTTGGGTATTGCTTATACAAAAGTGATGAACGATATAAACAAAATTACTTTTGCTGTAGATATCAATAAATTATTGGTACCAGCTTCTCCTGCTGCTACCGGTATTTTTAGCACGGACTCTGCTAACCTAGCCACTTATCGTTCAACTGGTGTTGTAAGTAGTTGGATGAAATCTTTTGCTGATGGTACCAATCAATTAAATTCTTTACAAGCTTCTATTGGAACAGAATATAGCTATGATGAAAAATTCTTTTTAAGAGCAGGTTATTTTTATGAAGATAAAAGCCGCGGTAACCGCCGTTATTTTTCTGCAGGTGCAGGTTTTAACCTCAACTTTATGACGGTGAACGTTTCTTACCTAGTGCCTTCGGGTAGCGGTGTTACGCGAAACCCATTAAGCAATACCATTCGTTTAGGCATCGCGTTTAACTTGGGAGAGGAATAAAAAAAAGATGCAGCCGTTACAGCTGCATCCTTCATTCGAATCATCATTCAAAATACTAATCGGGGGTAATCAATTACTTGTGTAATAGATTACTTCGGATTAATGATATCAATAATTACCGTACGATTGTAAAAACGTTCTTCAGGCAAATTATTATCGAATGGGCTCATGGTTTCATCTTCTCCAAATCCATAAGTTTCATACTTAACACCTTTTTTACCTTGTTGAGATAAAGCACGCTCCAGAATTTTCTGAGCTACTTTTGCTCTTTCTCCAGATAATTTAAGGTTGTATTTGTCATCACCAATAATATCAGTATGGCCGTGTACAATAACGGTTGCATTGTCTTTAATTAAAGGGGCTACAATATTGGTTAAGAACTGCTCGTAATCTTCCAGTGTTTTACTTTGATTAAAATCGAACATGATACTGTAACGCAATCCTTCTTGAGTTGCATCTTCTGCTTTCATTAAGCTAACAGAACTTTCTTTTTTCACATCAAGGTCAGTTTTGGTTTTCCCTTTCATTACAATTTTATAATTACCCATGGTTTGGTTACCCAAAATTGTTTTACCAGGAACAGTTGCCTGATCTTGTGTATAAGGACCATAATATTGAACAGCACCTTTTTCGTCTGTTACTTCTACGTTCCAAGATTTCAACAATTCATTGCCTCTTTCTACAGTAAAGATTACATGGCTATCCAATGGATTTTCATATACTGCAGCTATTTGAACTGGTTTTAAAAATGGTGAGTTAGCACCACCTACCTGTAAAATCATTTCAGGTGAATTGCTGGTAATGTCTACCCTTCTATCTCCAATTCTTAATAACTCCAACTCTTTGGTACCACCGGGTTGTTCTGATGGAACCAATGGTTTATCTCTTCCTTCTGTTCCAATTCTTGAACCATCAATTAAGAAATTATTCACTAAATAATTTTTTACGTTATCTGCCATCAATTTTCCTTCTTCTGGATTATTACTAGAAGCACCAGTTAATACAATGGTAGAACCTGGATTGCTACGCATACGATCTCCCAAAATATTAAGGATATTATGGTACACATGCATTTGCCTTGCAGCACGGCCACTATTTAAATTATCTGGCTGCTGTTCTTGTAATGCTTGCTCAGTAAATGAAGCAGCTTTATTCTTATTCAATTGCACATATCGGCCAGGTATTTCACTAGAGCCCATATCAAAGAAAATTTCTTTACGAATAGGAAAAGTTTCTTTTACGTTGCGATTGTTTGGAACAAATTTGGGTGCACGCACACTAAACTGAACTTCTTTTTCTGCTGGTGTATTCACCATAATATTGTTGGTGATTACAATTGGTTTTACTGCTGCTTTTTTTCCTGTTCCAAACTTCAATGCAATACCTGCACGCACTGTATGAATAGTCCAATTCTCTATAGATCTTGGTCCATTTAATAGATTGGTTTGAAATGAAGCAAAAGGAGAAAGGGTCATTTGCGTTTCACTGCTTTTTTTAGATAAAGGAATATCAATTCCCAATCCTGCTTGAGCAGAAATCATTGTTTTGCGTATATCACTCCACTCGCCATATACATCTGGTTGCTTATCTTGTATATATTGAAAGCTTCTAGAAATATTGATGCCGAAGGTTGGGCCTACAAATAAATAAAATGTATTAGAAAAAGGCGCAATTCGCAAGCTTGGTTCTATTACTGCATAACTTAAATTGGTATTTAAATCGGCAGGGCAATTACAAGGTGCAATTACTTGATTAAATTTTCCGCCTCTGTTATCGTATGCCAAATTCAACATGAATCCGAATACATTTTTAGGACGATACTCTAACAAAAAAGAACCGTAAGGCTTGGTGCCTTTTCCCTGATGAAATGCCGCGGGTACAGTAAAACTGTTGTTGAGCTTTTGTGTGGTTCCTTGGTAATTATTAAAATTGGCTGCTCCGGATACCCCGAACCACCAATTAGGGTGGGTTCTGGTATCTGTTTGTGCACTAGCTGATAGCGATGCCATCACCAGCATGAGCAGGGTAACTATTTTCGTTTTTATATTGTAATTGAAGTACATAAAATTAGTTTTAACTGGTTGATTATTGATTGTTGATAGTAGTGTTCACCATGGTAACTGATGCAATTAATGAAAGCGCACGACCGTTCAATACGGTTTGTGCCGCATTACCTGCAGTAGAGAAAGTAACACCGGAGTTAGCAATAATGGTACCTACCATTACTCCACCTCCTGCACCATTAATGGTGGCTGAACTTCCTACATACCAAAATACATTTTTAGCAGCGGCACCATTAATCAAGAGTACACTTTTAGCTCCCGTAGGGCCAGCAATACCAACCGTTAAGCCTGCTGCAGTTTGAAATATCCAGCTTGCATTAGGATCACCTTGTGCATCTAGTGTAAGATTTCCGTTAAAAATGCTAAAGGTTCCACCAGCTGCTTTATAAACGCCCGGAGCCAATGTTAATCCACCTAATTCACCTGCACCCGGATCTGTTCCACCTGGTTTAGATGCTGGGGACATACTTAAATAAGCTATTCTAGCATCGTTCAATGCTCTATCGGCAATCTCTTTTTTAACAATCGTTCCTGGGAATGGCACATCAGTATATATTACTCCTGTTACATTACCAATATTTTGAGTAAGTACTTCGGTATAACTATCTGTTGCATCATGGAATCCTGTAATTAAAGTAGACGCTGCTGATGTTCCCAAACTTCCATTATTAATTACCGTGTTAATTCCTTGGTTGGTTACACCTGCATTACCACCAAATGCACCAAAATTAGCCGCAGTACCCAAAGCAACTGCTGGAGCAACTACTGCAAAATTTGCGGTGATATTTTTATTAGAACGCATGGTGATGGTTAACGGGCTGGTTGTTCCTGTTGTATCACCTGTCCATCCTGTGAAAGTATATCCAGAATTTGCGGTTGCAGCAATTTGAACCGTAGTACCAAGCGTGTAAGTTGCTTGATTAGGTGTTTTACTTACTGTTCCGCCTGCAGTAGGAAACGCATTTAATGTTAAGGTATACGAGTTCTGTGTAAAGTTGGCCACAATTACTCTATTACTGGTCATGCTTATTTGAAAACCAGGATTGGTAGAGAGCACTGTTGTTCCTTCGGTATAATTGGTAAATGAATAACCCGCATTTGCTGTTGCAGTTAATTGTACCAATGTTCCATAATCGTATCTTGGTAAATCTGCCGTTTTAGTAACAGTACCACCTGCCAACGGATTGGCCGAAAGACCTAATGTAAATGTATTGATAGCAAAATTGGCTACAAATGTTCTGTTGCTACTGATAGGAAATGTAAAGCCTGCACTAGTAGAAACAATGGTTGTTCCTTCGGTCCAGTTTACAAATGAATAGCCTGTATTGGCCGATGCATTGATTGTTACAGATGTTCCTGAAACAAAAGAACCAGCTCCTGATGTTGTTCCACCTACTGATGGATTAGCCGATAAAATAACGGCATACAATAAGGCAGGTATCTGTGTAAAATTAGCTACTAGGTTTCGGTTAGCAGTAAGTGTAAATTGATAACTGGCATTGGTAGAAACAATAGTTGTTCCTTCGGTCCAGTTTACAAAAGTGTAACCAGGATTAGGTGATTCAATAACTGTTACTAATGTACCAGTATTATAAGAACCCGATCCAAATGTTGCACCACCAGCTGTTGGCAATGATGAAGTGTTTACTGCAAATTGTGCAGGAGGTATCAACGCAAAATTAGCCACCAATTTTCTGTTACCACTCATGGTATACTGATAACTAGGGCTTGTTGAAACGGCGACAGTGCTTCCACTATCCGTCCAATTAGTAAATGTATAGCCAGTACTAGGCGTTGCTACAACAGTTACTGTAGAACTTTGTGCAAACAAACCTGCACCTGTTACTATTCCACCTGCTAGCGGAAAAGCTGATAGCGAAATTTGAGGAATTGTTGTAAAACTCCAGGTATAATCGTCTACCATATTGGTTCTATACTTATCGGCTACTGTTTTAATTACAGTACCTGTATATTTTACAAATGGTAACAATGCAGCTTCTGATTTAAATGTGTAAACAGCTGCATTGGTAGTAGGAGAAACAACTCCGGTAATTAATTGCGTACCATTTTTTAAAGTGAAAGTAGTACCAGTTACCGTGGCTGCATTCATGTCTGTATTAAAAGTAATAGAGACTGTTTTGTTTAATGCAACATCCACTGCATTGGGCATTGGATCGGTTGAAACAACTACTGGGCAGGGTGCTACTATTCCCGGATCATTGTCTACTTTTTTACAAGCAGCAATGGTTACTGTTAATAGCAATATAGCCGTTACCCATTTGGTGTAATTCGTAAAAGCGAAGCCTTTACTCATCCGATTGATTTGCATATCAATAAGGGTGATTAATTTTTTCATGATGATAAATTGATGGTAAAAAAAGAGATCCGTATTCATTAGTATTTAAATGATATACAAACCTAGCCCAATGCCAACGGGAGATCATTACAGCAATGGGCTAGATTGTTACATCATTCACTCATTTGCTATATCATTCACGCTTTTAGTTACATCATTCACACTTTAACTATGCTGCTTATATTGAAACTGCTCTAGTTTATATTAGCATTGCTAGAATTTGCAAATTCATAGTAAGAAAATAGATGGCGATTTATTTTTTGCCTTAAAAGGGCCTAACTATAATGGCAATCAGTTTGCACATCAAGCTTTGGAACAAGGCGCTGCATACGCTATTGTGGATGAATTGGGTGATCATGGAACGCAAAGTGCAACCAATAATAAAATCGTATTGGTACACAACGTATTGGCTGCTTTACAAGAATTAGCCAAACACCACCGTCAACAATTCAATATTCCTTTTATTGCAATTACAGGCAGCAATGGAAAAACAACCAGCAAGGAATTGATTTATGCAGTGCTTGCAAGCCATTTTAATACACATACTACACAGGGAAATTTGAATAATCATATTGGAGTACCATTGACCATTTTGAGTGTTCCGCTAAACGCCCAAATGGCCGTGATTGAAATGGGTGCCAATCACCAAAAAGAAATTGAAAGCTATTGCAAGTATACATTACCAACACATGGTATTATTACCAATTGTGGTAAAGCACATTTGGAGGGCTTTGGTGGTGTAGAAGGTGTGCGTAAAGGAAAAGGGGAACTCTACGACTTTTTACGAGCTAATAAGGGTACTGTATTTATTTATGCTGATTATGATTATTTGCAAACCATGAGTGCTGGTATAGAAGAAAAAATTTTCTATGGAACTACAAAAGGTTTAGTACATGGCCATGTTGCTGCTAACGAACCATTTTTAACTGTAAGCATTAGCGAAGGTTTATCAGTTGATTGCATCAACACGCAGTTAGTGGGTGATTATAATTTACCCAATATTTTATGCGCTGCTGCCATTGGAAAACATTTTGGTGTGCCCGATGAAAAAATCAAATCAGCTATTGAAGCTTATGCGCCTTCTAATAGTCGATCTCAATTAATTCAACAAGGCAGCAACCAAATTATTATGGATGCTTATAATGCCAACCCTAGTAGTATGAAATTGGCTGTTGAAAATTTTGCACATATACAAGCGGATAAAAAAGTATTGTTATTGGGTGCTATGATGGAATTGGGCCAAGATAGTTTAATGGAACACGAAGCACTGGTAAATCTAATTCAACAATATCCATTCAATACCGTTGTGTTGGTAGGCGGTGATTTTGAAAAAATCAACCATCCCTTTTTTTATTTTCCCAATTCACTGGAAGCCAAAGCCTGGCTGGATGCACAGCATTTTGAAAATGCCCATTTGTTAATCAAAGGGTCTCGCAGTTTTAAAATGGAAGCAGTAATTAATACGTAACATTTGTTACCAAATGGGTTGGCGATCATTTTTGTATCTTTGCAGCCAATTCCATAAACATGAACCTGTTAAAAACCTACCCATTAAGTTCTTTCAATAACCGTTGTCCTCGTTGTAGAGAAGGAAAAATTTTTAAACAAACCAGTGCTTATAAATTTAAGGGTAATTTAGAAATGCACGAAGCCTGCCCCGTTTGCGGTCAACCCACCGAAATTGAAGTTGGCTTTTATTATGGAACTGGTTATGTAAGCTATGCCATTACTGTAGCAATATCCGTTGCTACTTTTGTTGCTTGGAAAGTATTGATTGGGCTAAGTTTTGATATTGATGATAACCGCATTTTTTACTGGCTAGGTACAAATATAGTTGTGTTATTGGTAATGCAACCCCTTGTAATGCGCTTATCACGTAGCCTTTGGTTAAGTTGGTTTGTTCCTTATGAACCTGATTATCAAAACAAACCCTTAAAGCAACCCGAGCGTATCAATAAAGATCAAGCTGCTAATTGGTAAACTCAATTGTATACGCTTTTTTGTTTAGCGGTGTTTTTAAACTACTAGAGTTTATTTAATAAAAAAGAGGCTTGAATAAATTCAAGCCTCCATAAAATATACCAATCCCCCGATGGTATTTTAACTATGTATTACTGATTAACAAATCTTGTCCAACCTCTCCACCAGTTTGCATTTACACCAGCTGCATCACAAGCTCCACGGAATGTTACTACAGTTGCGTTAGCCAATTTAGGATCAGTGAATTTAGCTCCTGTTAAAATGGGTTGATATCCATTGCTACCACCGAATGGTAAAAAATCAGGTGCTGAATAGTTAAATGGAGCAATCATTTTAGCATCTGCGATAGTGGTTAACACTGTATTACCGAAGAATGAATTAGCCATACGGTTCACTAAAGAATCTCTAGTCCATAAGCTAACATTTGCTGTAGATTGAATAAATGCATAACTAGTAATATCTGTTCCACCAGCAGCTGGTCCACAACCCACAATGGTATTGTTTTTAAAACGAACGGTACTATCTTGAATATTCAATTCCATTGCGCGTCCATTTCTAGAATCAACTAGTAAACCCTGAGGCCAACCCAAGAAAATAGAGTTGAAAATAGAGATACCAGAATTTCTACGAATATGTGCTCCTGCCAAGTATAAACTGTTTCCGCTATTAGCTAAACTAGCTCTTGGTCCTATCACGGTCATATTAGAAAATACAGCACTGGTTTGAGGAGCATTGATAGATCCACTAGGATCATTATCACTTTCAAATGCTTCACTTCTAGAGATATCTGCAATAGTAGAATCGCGGAAAGCTATACCAAATTGAACAGTTCCACTAAAGCCATTATCTGTATCAAAATCGTCATCCTGTGTTTTGTATGCAATTAAATGCTTACAGTTTACTGTACCACCAAACCACTCGAACGCATCATCTTTTGCATAGGTAACTTGTACATAATCAATTACCGTTTTTCTACCAACAGCAGCCATGGTTAAGCTATTGATTTCTTTGTCGGGCTGAAATGCATAACCTGCATATTCAATACGTACATAACGCAATACACCAGAACTATCATCGTCATTTGGTGTAGCGCCACCACCTGCAATACCATCTCCAAAACTATTGTCGATTCCACCTTCTACCTGGATAGTACCAGCACCACCGCCTGTACCAGTAAAAGTTGAATTCACTTTTGCTTTTCCAAGTATAACAATACCTGCCCAGTCTCCTGAACGAGGAACGGGTGAATTAGAAGTAAATACAATTGGATTATCCTGTGCACCATCTGCTACAATTTTTGCACCTCTTGTAATTATTAAACCTGCCACATTTGCACCTTGGAAATCACCTTTAACGGTAACACCTGGCTCAATTTTCATGGTAGCATTATTTACCATATAAACCAATCCGCTAAGGATATAGTTATTACCCGCTTTTAACACAGTGTCTGAAGCTATTCTACCTTTTAAGGTAATGGTTTGTCCTGTTGTAGTTGGAGGTGTAACAACAGTTACTGTACCACCATCCATTTCAATTTTTCTACAACTGGTAATGACTAAACCAACAAGGGCTGCTACCAGAATGACTGACTTTTTCATTTGAATTTTTATTTAAGCTTTTAAATTGTTGTTTTGATTATAATGAGTAACCGAATGTTACAGAGATAGTTGTACCTGTTTGACGACTCAATCTAAATGGATCTGTTGCTTTATTTAAATTAGCATTGCCATCTGGGTTTTGATAAAAATAAAGCGTCTTATTTAAGATGTCTTGCACATTCAATCTTAATTCTGCTTTGTTTTTAGCTAATTTTTTGGTTAACTGAAAATCAAAAACAGGTCTTGAAGATTCATAAATGTCTGGCTGATCTAAACTTCCTACAAAGGTTACGCGTCGGCCAATTTGATTGTACAATAAAGTAGCAGTTAATCCTTTTTGCTCTAGATCATACATCAATGAAACGTTGATTAAATAAGGTGATTGACCTTGTAATGGACGATCTAACAAAAGATTGGCATCTTTAACTCTACTGTAGATATAAGAACCATTTGCTTGGAAAGTGAAGTTCTTCAATGCTTCTGAGAAATCTAGTTTTTTTCTAAACTCTAATTCTACACCATAAGCATCTGCACTTTCTGGATTAGCAAAGTTGAAAACACTAGATCCACCTTGTCCGAAATTGTAAATCATTTCAATAGGCTTATCAAAGTGCTTGTAGAATACTCCAGCAGTAATTACTTCACCCGATCTTGGATACAATTCATATCGAAGATCTAAATTGGAAATTTTTGTTCTTTGGATGGTTGGCAATCCTTGTACAGCTGCATTCAATTCAAAATCATAGTATTGGAATGTAGCCAACTCTCTAAACTCAGGACGCACCACTGTTTGAGAAGCAGACAAGCGAACATTTGTTTGATTGTTTACTTTATACGTTGCATTAAATCCTGGAAGGATATCTCTTACCCTTGTATAATTATGTCTTGGATCGGTTTTAACCACACTACCTACCAACTGATCATAGTCTTCTAATCTTGCTCCCCAAATTACCCTAAACTTACTACCAAACTGATTGTCGAATTGAAGATAGCCCGCATTCAAAATGCTATTGGCTATATATCTATATAAATTTCCTTTGATGGCATCAAAAGCCAATAAATTACTTGTTACAGATCCGTCTCCAAAATTACCCGGAGCAAAAATGGCTTCAGGCCCTTGTAAACGAATAGCGGCATTATCTCTTGGAAGATAGATAGAGAAAGGCTTTGCATCGAATAAGCGATCTTTCACCTGCAACATATAACCTACTTTGATGGTTTGTTTTGATCCAAACGCATCAACAGTGTACGCTAAATCGGCACCACCAGAATAAATATAATCACTTAAATTTTGATAAAAACGGTTACCACTTTTTTGAGACAATACATTACTTAAAACTGCTGTATAGGGATTATTAATTGATGCATTATTCTTTAAATAATACAATCTACGTTGGTCAGGAATATAGCTATCCAATAAAGTAAATGATCCATGCCATTTAAACTTTAATACATTCGGACGAAGATTGTGCTCACCACTTATTTGCGAATTCCAAAATGTATTTTGTTTAAATCCAAGCTCATATCCTTTTGCAGAATCCAAAGAAGCGTTGTAGTTATTTTCTAAACCAGTTCTAAGTGTAGTGTAGTCTGATGCGTTAATATTGAAAATAGTTTTTGCAGAAATTTTGTTGTTGTTATCAAACTGATAGGAGATATTACCCAATGCACCCCATAACACATCGTTACTGTATTTGTCGTCTATGAAACTAAAATCTGGAGTGAATGTTCCATTACCGATAAAGTTAAATCCACTATTGGTACCCTTTGTATACTTAGCAGTTCTATTATATGTTAATCCAAAAATACCACCAAACTTTTTATCTCCTTTTCCGCTGGTAAATCCACCACTCATTTGAATTTGTCCATTTTTTCGAATTCCTTACCAATATTTGTTTTTTGCTGGTTACTTAATGCATCAAATACCGACTTTGTTGTGTAAGAAGCGGCCAATGATCTTGTACCATCATCAATACCTAAATAATCGGTTTTACCACCCTTGTATTCATAAAAATCATGTCCGATGGTTTGGGTATTTACACCTGTTCCTATTTGGATATTAAAAAAGTTCTTAGAAGGGATATCTCTTGTATTCACCTGAATTAATCCACCTGCCCACTCACCCGGCAATTCTGGAACAAAAGCTTTATTGATAATAATATTATCAATCATATTAGAAGGAATCAAATCAAAAGAAAATGCTTTTCTATCTGGCTCGGTACTTCCTAATTGAACACCATTTAACATTGCAAGGTTATATCTTTCAGCCAACCCTCTTACAATCAAGAATTTTCCATCCTGTACACTCGCACCTGGTGTACGTTTCAACACTTCACTGGTATTTTTATCTGGAGATCTTCTGATAGCCTCAGCAGAAATTACTGATGCAACAGTATTGGTATTTTTTTGAAATGCAATTAATGCATTTACTGTTTCACCTTTTGCGCTACCTCTTGCAGAAGCAGTAACGGTTACTCCACTCAATGCCTTTCCGCCTTCTTCTAAACTAATATTTAAGAATTCTTCACCTCCTGCTTTAGCAACAGAAATATCATCAATTGTTTTCTCTTTGTAACCTACATAAGATAGGGAGATACTGTATTTTTTTCCTGCATCAACTGAAAAAGAAAAACGACCTTCCACATCAGTTTTGGTCATACTACTTGTACCATTGGTAATTTTAATGGTAACCCCAGCCATTCCTTCATTGCGTTGGTTGGTAACTGTACCAGAAACCCTTCCTTTTTGAGCAATAATTAGGGTAGTAGAAAAAACAAGAACCAATAACGTAAGCAACTTCTTCACAGCGGTATATTTTGTTGCTGCAAAACTGCCATCCTAATGTTACCGAATTGTTAAGCCAATGTTATGGAAATGATACCAAATGCGATTTTACTATTTACTATTAATAGTAAAATGATGTTTTATTCTAATACGAGATGAGCTTTTGAACTGCTTCAATTATTGGGTGAAAAAATAAATTGATACAGGCAACAATACCCTCGTTTAAGAATACATTTTTAATCAGTGATCCAGCTTAAATAGTTTTCCTTATTAATAACTGCATATTTTGCTGCAGGATATGCATTATTGAAGGCTACTGGTATTTTTATTTTGGCTTCCTTCCATTTACATTCTAAAGCTTGTAATTGACCGTTATATAATTCTAAAAAATCAATTTCTTGGCCATCATAGGTTCTCCAAAAAAAATATTGAGGTTGAAAATTTCTATACTGGTTGTACTTAATTCTTTCACTTAAAATATACTGCTCCCATAATTGACCAATATCATTTCGTTGATTGATTGGGCTGAAATTATTGATCAATGCATTTCTAATGCCATTATCAAAAAAATACCATTTCTTACTTTTAGTTACTTCTTTTCTCAAATTATTACTATAGCCTGATAATGGATAAATGATGAATACTTTAGAAAGCAAGTTTAGATAGCGTTCAACAGTAGCTTTATTAATTTGAAGGTGTTTGGCTAGTTCTACGGTACTTACCTGACTCCCTACTTGCCATGCAAGCATTTGTAAAAGTTTAAAAAGAATATCAGCTCCTTTAATACTTTCAAAAGAAAGTAGATCTTTCAATAAATAACTATTAACCAATTGCTTTAAATAGGTTTCTCTTTCTTGTATATTTTTTAAATGCCAAAGCTCAGGATAGCTGCCATAAATAAGTCGCTCTTCAAGATATTGGTTTGTAGTTATGAAATCTTCAATAGCAGATAATTCAGTTTGGGCAATCGGGTATAAATAAAACTCAAGATTTCTTCCAACCAAGGGCTCTCCAGTTCTATTCACCAAATCAAAACTGCTACTGCCAGTAGCAATTACCGTAATCCCTTTGATGGTATCTATTAATAACTTTAAAATTTTTCCTATTTCAGGTATCGCTTGAGCTTCATNCATCTATGATGATGATTTTCTTTCCCCTAGTAAGCTGTTGATAATTCGCTATTGTTCTATTTTGTAAAATGGACGACATCTGCATATCCTCTCCATGTAAAAGCATTGCTTCGTTGGCGTATTTATGTAGAATTTTTTCAATAATGGTAGTTTTCCCAGTACGTCTTGTACCATAAAGTAAGATCACTTTTTGCTGTCCTATTTTGGACTCAATTTGAGCTTCGACAATGCGCGGAATGTCCATATTTATATAAATTAGGCTAGTCTACTGTTGCAATTTACATTAATTAGGGCAACGAAACGTCCCAATTAACGTTTTTTAGAGAAAAAACCCTAAAAAAGGGAAGAAAAGGCTTTGCGACTTTTTGGATTTAGGGATTAGCTGCGCTGATCCCGGGGTGGGGGTAGCAATAAGATAATGAAGCTAAACCTTGGGCACTTACGTGCCCGGTTTTTTTATGCCCCATTTCTCGCTTTGGCACGCATGTGCCAAGACTCGAACTGGGGCATAAAAAAACCTGACTTCGTCAGGTTTTGCATCATTGTTTATTGCAGAGAGGAAGGGATTCGAACCCTCGAAACAGTTTCCCGTTTACACACTTTCCAGGCGTGCTCCTTCAACCACTCGGACACCTCTCTGTTTGCTGATTAGCATGGTTTATTGGGCTGCAAATATAGGGGCTAATCCCGTTTATTTGCTTGATTGCGCAAAAAGCCGCTCTGCATTGGCTGTGGTAATACGCGCCAGCTCATCCAAAGGCATCCCTTTTACCTGCGCCAGCAATTCGGCTACATATATAATATAACTGCTCTCATTGCGCTTTCCCCTAAAAGGAACCGGGCTTAAATAAGGCGAATCGGTTTCTAACACCATCTGTTCTACCCCAATTTTTTCTAATGCCTTGGGTAAGCCTGCATTTTTATAGGTAAGCACCCCGCCTATTCCCAATAAAAACCCCATTTGGGTTATTTGCACTGCCGACTCATAGCTTCCACTAAAACAGTGAAAAATACCCCTTAGCCCCCTTGCCGCAAAAGGTTTTACCCTTTCAATGGTTTCTTGCATGGCATTTCGGGTATGAATTACGATGGGCAATTGGTATTCCAAAGCCCATTCCATCTGCTTATCAAAAGCTTCATATTGCTGTTCTTTAAACTGGGTATCCCAGTAAAAATCCAATCCTATCTCGCCAACGGCGGCAAATGAGCGTTTACCCAACCAATCTTGTACAATTTGCAGTTCTGCCAAGTAATTTTCTTTTACATAGCAGGGATGCAAGCCCATCATGGCCCTGCAATGGCTGGGATATTGAGCTTCCAAGGCCAACATGCCCTCAATTTCGGTACTATCAATGCCTGGCAAGTACATTTTTTCTACCCCTGCATCCAGGGCACGCTGAATCATTTGATCTTTGTCTTCCTTAAATTCATCGGTATATAAATGACAATGGGTGTCTATCAGCTTCATCTTGCAAAAATTGCATTTATTTTTTCACTCTAAGAAAATAAATCATTCAAAGCATGCGTTTAATAGAAGCGACAGGTAATATTCATCAAGAAGATCAATGCAACAACAGAAAAATAGATTCAATAGGGATTGATAAAGTAACTACAGTGACCTTGGCAATATTTTAGATCACTGGATTTTTGTTTTCATAGGGTACGGATTAAAAACAGGCTGAGGTTTCTACCTCGGCCTTCCCTTTTTTTAGGGCAGATTGTAAATCTATTTTTTGAATGATTTTTTAAAAGAAGTATGCTAAGGGGAGCTTGTAATTGTTATTGCGATTACCTCATATAGGCTTGAATTTCCTATTTCGGAAGCGCTTCAAACCGATAGCCCAATTTTGTAAAATGCTCCAGCACCCTCGGTAACGCATAATGCATGCGCTCCCATGCTTTGGCGCTATCATGAAATACTACAATAGAACCTGCTTTTGCATGATTGATTACATTGGCAGTGCATGCTGCAGGGCTTAGATACAAATCAAAATCTCCACTTAAAACCGACCACATAATTATTTTATACCCTTTTGGCCTAAGCGGAGTTTGAATTATTTTCCTAATCTGAGATTTGGAGATTCTGCCATAGGGCGGCCTGAATAAATTTGATTCAATTAAAGTGGCCGCTTCGTTTATTTCTGCTACATATTTTTCATCCGTTACTTTCCATCCATTGGCATGGTGTTGCGTATGATTGCCTACAGCGTGCTCTTCAGCCTGTATTTGCGCATAAATTGCAGGATACCTCAATATATTTTTTCCAATACAAAAAAAACTGGCTTTGGCATTGTATTTAGCTAATGTATTTAAAACAAAGGGAGTGGCTGTTTCGTGTGGACCATCATCAAAACTTAAGTAAATGATTTTTTCTTCAGTTGGAATTTTCCAAACCAATTGCTTGTAGATTGCCCTTAACCACCAAGGAGTTTTTACCAAATACATAGTATAAAGATATTCGATTGAGCATCAAAACCCATAAGCAATCAATCCGATTACCAAATTCTCGTATTTATAGGCTTTCCCCGATTGGGCCAATGTTTTTTTCTGAGAAGTTTCATTTTCTAATAGTGCATCCATGAAAACTTCCATTCGCTTGATATCTACACTGGGCAAGCCTCCCCTTGAAATAGCGGTTCTGCTAAATGCCCCCAACATAGATTCCCAGGCATTGTTAAATAAAGAAGGTGTTACAAATAATTCTGCCCCTAAAATGCGATCGCCCGAAATGGCTAGAAAACCTGCAAATGCACTATCTGTTTTAGCCATTTTTGCATTAAAATAATTTCGATAAGCCGAATCGGCCTTGATGGCTTCACGATCTAATTGAGCATAAGCCGATGAGCCCAAGGGCATTTTTTGCGATTTAAATCGGTCGCTAATATCTTTCCAAATATCAGCCTGATGCTGTGTTAAATCCATTGTGCGGCGAAGGTCTAAATCGGCATTGCCACTATGAGAAAACTCACGGGGTTTCTTGGCCCATCTTCCCTCTTCTACACAATACACCGTTACATAATATTCATCCTTACCCGGTGGAATTAATTTGGTTTCTCCCACCATCCTGTCTTGCTTGCCCCCTGTTAATAGCTCGCCTGAGTTTACCAAGATTGATTTTCCGGTATTATTGATCACACTTAATATATGTACATCCGCATCTCCTTTAGAAATAAATTCTTTCACTTTTACTTTCCCGGTTCGCATCCCCTCCGATAAAGTGGTGTATTTATTGGGCAACATTTCCCGATACAGGGGCATTCCGGCACCTTCACCCCTAAAACGAATGGGTATTAATTGCAGGTTTTGGAATGTCCATGCAGAATCATAATCTACCCAAACCTGCTGATAGGTTAGCTGTGCAGTGCTTATTTGGGTAATCAATGCAAATAATATCAGCAAAATAACGCGTCGCATATGCTCAAAGTACAATTTTTGTAGGTTACTTTCTCTTAACGAATTTGCAAAGTTTATATTTGCAGCATGAATAAAAAAGTTAGGGTTCGTTTTGCACCATCGCCAACGGGTGGTTTGCATTTAGGAGGGGTAAGAACGGTGTTGTTTAATTATTTGTTTGCCAAGCAACATGGAGGAGATTTTATTGTGCGTATTGAAGATACCGACCAAACTCGTTTTGTAGAAGGAGCCGAAGATTATATTTTCAATACCCTTAAATGGTGTGGGCTTGAACCAGATGAAAGTCCATTACATGGGGGGCCTTATGCTCCATATAGGCAAAGCGAACGCAAAGCTAACTATGCACAATATGCCGAACAATTGGTTGCAAACGGCCATGCCTATTATGCTTTTGACACAACGCAGGAATTGGAACAAATGCGCGTTGATTTTAAATCAGAAGAGAATCCTTCTCCACAATACAATCATACCATCAGAACCAAGATGCGCAATTCATTAAGCCTTTCGGCTGAGGAAGTTGCTGCATTAAAAGCCGCTGGAACGCCTTTTGTAATTCGAATTAAAATGCCTACAGGTGAAACCATTTCTTTTACAGATATGATTCGCGGTGAAGTAGTATTTCATACCAATCAAGTGGACGATAAGGTTTTATTAAAAGCAGATGGTATGCCTACATATCATTTAGCTGTGGTGGTAGATGATTATGCCATGAAAATTACACATGCATTTCGCGGAGAGGAATGGTTGCCTTCGGCACCTGTACATTTATTGTTGTGGAAATATTTAGGTTGGGAAAATGAAATGCCTGAATGGGCGCATCTACCCCTGATTTTAAAACCAGATGGCAACGGTAAATTAAGTAAGCGAGATGGAGACAGATTGGGTTTTCCTGTATTTGCAATGGATTGGACCGACCATAAAACGGGCGAAAAAACAGTGGGCTTTAAAGAGCGCGGATTTTTACCAGAAGCATTCGTAAACCTCTTGGCTTTATTGGGTTGGAACGATGGAACGGACAATGAATTATTTACGTTAGATGAATTAATTGCTGCTTTTTCTATAGACCGTGTACATAAAGGCGGAGCGAAATTTGATTTTGAAAAAGCCAAATGGTATAACCATGAATGGATTAAACGTTCTACTGCAACTTCATTACATGATTCTGTAAAAGCCATGCTGAATGAGCATGCTATTGAAGTACAGGATACAGCTATTTTAGATAAAGTAATTGATTTAGTAAAAGAGCGTTGCACATTGCTCTCCGATTTTGTAGCGCAGAGTTCATTCTTTTTTGTTACACCTACTTCCTTTGATACAGACTCTATCAAACCGAAATGGAATGAAGCAAAAAATATGTTTTTCATTGAACTATCCAATGCTTTTGAAAGTAGCATTGTTTGGCAAACAACCGATTTAGAAACCAGTTTTAAAGAATTGGCTGCTGCGCATCAATTAAAACCAGGCGAATTAATGTTGCCATTACGCATCATGCTAGTGGGTGGAAAATTTGGCCCTGGTGTATTTGATATTGCAGAAATAATTGGCAAACATGCAACAGTTGAAAGAATTAGGATGGTATTGAGCATAGTAGAACATCCTTAATTGTTCTACTAACTTTGTTTATTCAATTTCGCTGATTTATACTTGCTAATATTACCCTTGCTTTTCCATCAGCTGCATTACATGCTGCCATTGGGTTTCGTACAATTGGCGCAAGTATAGTTGATCAGCTTTTTCTAACGCTACAATATGATTGGTATTGAGTGCAACATGTTTTGGCGTGCGTATACCCGGAATTACAGTTGATACTTCTTTATAACTTAAAATATAACTGAGTGCTAAACCTGCAGCTGTAGTTTGGTATTTTTCTAAGAGCTGCCAAACATGGTCTTCTAAAATGGTAATTACTTTTTCGATGATGCCGGGTACCAATCGGTAACTGCGATGATCATCTGCTGCAAACACGGTAGTGGGTTGTATATTTCCCGATAACAATCCAAACTGTAAAGGCATTCTGGCAATGATGCCATAACCCTTTGCTGCAGCGGCTTCTACAATGGGCAATGCTTTTTGATTGATTAAATTAAATACCAACTGAAAACCGTTCCCAAAATTATTATTGAAGAAAAAATCAGCTTCAGGGAAAGGATTAAATGTGATCAATGAAATTCCCCAGTACCTAATTTTTCCTTGCACTTGCAATTGCTGCATGGCTTCTATGCATTCTCCATTTTCTAAATGTGTCATTCGGGCCACATGCAAATGATGAAAATCAATAGTATCTCTTTTGAGTCTTTTTAAACTTTGCTCACATGCATCAATAATATATTGCTTGGTGTAATCAATTTGAATTTTTCCATCAGGCCCAATTCTTTGCCCCACTTTACTGGCAATCAGGATGTCTTTTTTGTTAGCCAATGTTTTACCCAGCAAATTTTCTGAATGCCCCAAGCCATAAAAATCGGCTGTATCAAAAAAATTAATACCCGCATCCAGTGCCGCATGGATAGATGCTATTGATACGGCATCATCCGATGGGCCCCACCCTATTTCTACCCCGCCCACATTGGCCGAGCCGCCAATAGCCCAGGTTCCAAAACCTATTTCACTTACTTGCATATTGGTATTGCCAAAAGCTCTATAATTCATACGGCCTACATTTTTATTGCTATTGTAAACCTAAGCAGTTTTAAGCTAATTTTGCACTATGAAAAGACCACTCAGGGTATTGGTAGCCAAAGTAGGTTTAGATGGCCACGATCGTGGTGCCAAAATAATTGCCACCGCTTTGCGAGATGCAGGTATGGAAGTAATTTATACGGGTTTAAGGCAAACCCCCGAAATGGTAGTGAATGCTGCATTGCAAGAAGATGTGGATGCCATTGGCATTAGCATTTTAAGTGGTGCGCACATGACCGTTTTCCCAAAAATCATTACACTCATGAAAGAGAAAGGAATGAACGACGTGCTACTCACTGGTGGCGGTATTATTCCAGATGATGACAGAAATGGGCGTGGGGAAATTATTTGCACCCGGCACTACTACCACTGATATTGCCCAGTACATTCGGGATTGGGTTAGCCAACATCGTAATTTCTAGCGGGTAATTTTTAAAAAAACATTTATAAAATCAGTACTCAGATGACCTTCAATACTTTAACCACTTCATTAAGTGATGGAATATTTATCGTAACTATTAATCGCCCCGACAAACTAAACGCATTAAATATGGCTGTTTTTGCAGAGCTGAATTTGGTATTGGATGAAATAACCAGCAATGCCGCCATTCAATCGGTAATCATTACTGGTGCAGGATCTAAAGCATTTGTAGCAGGCGCAGACATTAGTGAGTTCAGTACATTTAGTAAGGAAGCGGCTATGCAATTATCTGCAGCTGGTCAGGCTACTTTTTTCAGAATTGAGAATTGTACTAAGCCCATTGTTGCAGCTGTAAATGGTTTCGCTTTAGGTGGTGGTTGCGAACTGGCTATGAGTTGTCATTTTAGAATTGCAGCCGATAACGCCAAATTTGGTCAGCCCGAAGTAAATCTTGGATTGATTCCTGGTTATGGTGGTACGCAAAGATTGGTTCAACTAATTGGGAAAGGTCGTGCCATGGAATTACTCATGAGCGCTGGTATGATTGATGCAAATACTGCATTACAATATGGCTTAGTAAACTATACCGTACCTGCTGCCGAATTAATGGATAAAGCAAAAGCTGTTCTTACCATCATTAATAGTAAAGCGCCTCTTGCTATTGCAGCCTGTATACGCAGTGCCAATGCAGTTTTCAATGAAAATGTAGATGGCTATGCAGTTGAAGTTGCCGCTTTTGGCGATAGCTTTGATACAGCCGATATGAAAGAAGGTACCACTGCTTTTTTAGAAAAAAGAAAAGCCATTTTTACTGGAAAATAAACCACCAATTATATGGAATTTAGAATAGAAAAAGACACCATGGGCGAAGTGAAAGTTCCTGCCCATGTTTACTGGGGTGCACAAACACAACGCAGTATCGAGAACTTTAAGATTGCGCAAGACATCAACAAAATGCCTAAAGAAATTATTGAAGCTTTTGCTTACTTAAAAAAAGCAGCTGCTTTAATAAATTTAGATGCAGGTGTTTTACCAGCAGAAAAAGCTGAATTGATTGGCACTGTTTGCGATGAAATTTTAGCAGGAAAATTGAATGATCAGTTTCCGTTGGTTGTATGGCAAACAGGTAGTGGTACGCAAAGCAATATGAATGTAAATGAAGTGGTAGCGTATCGCGGTCATGTAATTAAAGGAGGATCACTAAACGATAAAGACAAATTTTTACATCCCAATGATGATGTAAATAAATCTCAAAGTTCTAATGATACATTTCCTACTGCAATGCATATTGCAGCTTATAAAATTTTATTAGAAACTACTATTCCCGGAATTGAAAAATTAAGAGATACACTGGCTGCTAAAAGCAAGGCTTTTATGCAAGTAGTTAAAATTGGTCGTACCCATTTTATGGATGCAACTCCTTTAACAGTGGGCCAAGAAATTAGTGGTTATGTAGCTCAACTAAATCATGGATTAAAAGCCATCAAAAATACCCTTAGCCATTTAAGTGAATTGGCTTTAGGCGGCACTGCAGTGGGCACAGGCATCAATACACCAAAAGGATATGATGTAAATGTGGCCAAACATATTGCTACCCTTACTGGCTTGCCCTTTGTTACTGCTGAAAATAAATTTGAAGCACTTGCAGCACACGATGCTATTGTTGAAGCGCATGGTGCATTAAAAACAGTAGCTGTTAGCTTGATGAAAATTGCGAATGATATTCGTATGCTTTCTTCTGGCCCTCGCAGTGGTATTGGTGAATTATTTATCCCTGATAATGAACCTGGTTCTTCTATCATGCCGGGTAAAGTAAACCCTACCCAATGTGAAGCTTTAACCATGATTGCTGCACAAGTTATGGGCAATGATGTAGCCATTAATATTGGTGGTTCAATGGGGCATTTTGAATTGAATGTATTTAAACCTGTAATGATTTATAATTTCTTACACAGTGCACGTTTAATTGGAGATGGTTGTGTAAGCTTTAATGATAAATGTGCTGTTGGTATTGAACCAATTGAAGCCAATATTAAAAAGCATGTAGACAATAGCCTAATGCTTGTAACTGCTTTGAATACCAAGATTGGATATTATAAAGCTGCTGAAATTGCACAGAAAGCGCATAAAGAACATACTACCTTATTGAATAATTTTCTGAAAAGGCCTCGATTTTATCGGGGTCTTTTTTTATGCATAATTCAATCTGAATCATTTACCAAAGATGTCTATTACAACATTAACAAACGGGTTATATACAAATGATTCAATCCGAATCATTTGCCCAACGGGTCTGCTTAAAAATTACGGAAGATTGATCGGTTCCGCTACAATGAAAGAACTCGCCCCGATACTCGGGGCTCAAACAGCTTTCATTGTTGACGCTTCACCAATCAATCTTCTATTCGTAATTTTTAAGAGGCCCCTTATGAGCAAAATAATTCAGTCTTGAATACTGTAGACGAAAATGCAAAATAGAATTAGCGGAAAGATTGAATATAATATTAAAAGCAAATAAGCAAATTTGAGCCTTTTCAAAATTGCAGCTTGCAGTATTATTAAGTATAACAATTTATAAAAGCTGCAATTAGTGGTAGAGAAAAGTTTGAATATAATTTTAAAGCAAATAAGCAAATTTGAGCCTTTTCAAAATTGTAGCTTGCAGTATTATTAAATATAACAACTTACAAAAGCTGCAATTTTGGGGTAGCGAAAAATTTGCTTAAATGGTTTTATCAAAAAAATTCTAATGCACTTTTTTTCCGCCGATAAATGTGGCAGTAACTTTGGTATTAAGAATAGCAGTTTCTTCTACTTTCATGAGGTCTTTATCAAGCAAAATAAAATCTGCTTTTTTGCCCACTTCTAAACTACCTACTTCTTTTTCTAAGAAGCCTGCTTTTGCAGCCCAGATAGTCATTCCACGAATGGTTTCTTCACGCGATAGTGCATTCTCCATTTGAAATCCATTGGCAGGAAATCCTTGTGCATCTTTGCGAACAACAGCAGCCAAGAATGTTTTGAAAGGAGAAATATCTTCTACAGGAAAATCAGTACCCAAAGGCATCCAACCATTTTGTTTTAATAATTGCTTGTACGCATACGCACCCTTCATGCGTTCTGCACCTAATCTTGCTTCTGCCCAATACATATCACTAGTACCATGAGTAGGTTGCACAGAAGGTACAATAGAAGCTGAACCAAATAAATTAAAATCGTTTACATCTACAATTTGCGCATGCTCAATTCTCCATCGTTTATCGTTGGTTGTTTTTAA
>VIKJ01000034.1:25947-30973 GCA_008080615.1 Chitinophagaceae bacterium
ACTGTCGCCAATGGCATGGGTACACATTTGAAAATCAGTAGTACTTAATACTTGCGCCAGTGAATCGTAATGCGATTTATTTCTCAATAAAAATCCACCCCATCCTGGTTTATCACTATAGTGCTTTAATAAACAAGCGCCTCTGCTTCCCAAAGCACCATCTGCATATACTTTAAATCCTTTTACAAATAATTTATCTGTTTTGTAAGGGCCTGTTTTTAAATATTTATTTAGGTTAGCATCATTATCGCTTAGCATCACATACAAGCGCATGTTCAACTTTCCTTCCTTTTGTAAGCCATCTAATAATTCAACATCATCATAGTTTAAGCCACAATCGGTAACGGTTGTAAGCCCTTGCGCAAAACAATTTGCTTGTGCTGTATTTAACCAATTGGTATAATCTGCTGTAGTGGGAGTAGGTATTTTAGCATACACTGCATTATCTGCATTGTCTATTAATACCCCTGTTAATTTTCCATTGATGGTTTGAATATCGCCACCAGTAATGGTTTGCCCAGCTTTGATACCAGCCAATTCCAAAGCTTTATCATTGGCAATAGAAGCATGACCATCTACGCGCGTAATAACCACAGGTGTATTGGGGAATGCAACATTCAATAATTCATTGGTAGGGAATTGTTTGCCTGGCCATTTATTTTGATCCCATCCTCTTCCCTGAATCCATTGCATATCTGGATGTTCTTTTGCGAATGCTTTAATGCGTTCTACTGTTTCCTCAAAAGATTTGGTATCAAATAAATTTACTTGAAACAATCCTCTTGCATAACCTACAAAATGCGCATGCGCATCTATCAGCCCTGGATAAAGGGCTTGGCCCTTTGCATCTATATTTTCAGTAGCCGTGTATTGCTTACTAATTTCCTCATTTTTTCCTACTGCAACAATTTTACCATCTTTAATGGCCATTGCTTCTGCGAATTGGCGCAAGATGATATTATTATCATTACTGCAAAAAGAAAAAATACATAATTTTTCATACCACTATTTTAAAGATGATCTATTTGATTCCAAGGTAAAGTAAATTGTCGGGAACTGATTTCAGAACTTTCTTTACCTCCATAAATAAATAATCCGTTACTGTTTGATTGTTGTTTTTGCCAATAGGTAAGATTTTTTAAAGCTGCTGAATCTATCTTTTTTCCTGATTTAATTTCAATACCAAATAACTCATCATTTTTACGAATTACCAAATCCACTTCATTACCCGAGGCATTTCTATAAAAATATATAGGCTCTAAAATCCCTTGATTGTATCGATTCTTTTTTATTTCGGTAATGATCCAGTTTTCGAATATTGATCCATATTGAGGATGCTTTTGTAGTGCGGTTTTTGAATGGATCCCTTTTAAAAAACAAAGTAAGCCTGTATCATAAAAATACAGTTTAGGGCTTTTAATAAGCCTCGTATTACTATTATTAGACCATGGCTGAAGTAAGTACACCAAATAACTACTCTCTAACAAGCCAAGCCAAGATTGAATTGTTTTGGTATCTACCCGCGAATTTTTTGCCAACTCATCTCTGTTAAGCAATTGACCCGCTGCATTAGCACATAAAAAAACAAAACGAGTGAAAGCCCCAAGATCATTGATGTTTTTAAGTAATCTAACATCTCGTTGAACATATGTTTGTATATAACTTTCTAACCAAGTAGAAATATTCAACTGCTCATTCCAAATTTCAGGGTAGCCACCTTTTAATATCAGATCATCGACTGAACTAACATTCAATTTGTTTTCTTTCAACTCAGCAAAACTCAATGGCAATAATGATAAGTACCCTGCCCTACCTGCTAATGATTGTGAAACTTGCTCCTGTAGCAAAAAGTTATTAGATCCAGTTAAAATAAACTGTCCGCGTTTAGTATTGTTATCTAAAATTTCTTGTAAATATCTAAAGACATCAGGCACCCTTTGCACTTCATCAAAAATAGCTCCCTTAGCATATTTTTTAAAAAAGGCAGTAGGATTACGCTGAAATTCGGCTTGAACAAGGGGCGTTTCGAAATTTAAATAGGGTTTATCTTTAAAAAGTAGTTTACATAAAGTGGTCTTACCGCTTTGCCTTGGTCCGGTAATACAAAGAGCCCTAAACTGGGTCAACCTAAATTTGGCTTCCAAAAAGATTTCTCTATTAATCATCTTTGCCATAGTACAAATATATGCAAAAATGGAGTTGAATTCCATATTTGCAGAAAATTGCAAAAATGGAGTTGGATTCCATATTTGCAGAAAATTGCAAAAATGGAATTGAGGCTAACCTATATTATTTAGAATATCTGGTTCTTATCGTTTACCATCGTATCAGTTTCAATGGTATGGTGTTCTTCTTTTTCAACGTGTTTAAAAAAGGAATTCTGAAAAACCAAGATGGAAATAACACCAGTAGAAATAGCCGCATCAGCTATATTAAACACCGGGCGAAAAAATTCAAACTCCTCTCCACCTACAAAGGGCATCCAGCTTGGATAATGCGCATTGGTGATGATGGGGAAGTACAACATATCTACCACTTTTCCATGCAAAAACCCTGCATAGCCGCCACCAGAAGGCAATAAATGCGCTACATTTTGAGAAAATGGATTGCTGAATTCAAATATTAGTCCGTAAAATAAACTGTCAATTAAATTACCCAATGCACCCGCATAAATAAGGGCAGCACAAATAATAAATCCTCTGTGCATTTTCTTGCGGATAAAATCGCGAAGCAAAAAACTACCCCAAATAACGGCAGCCAATCTGAAAAGGGTGAGGGCTATTTTGCCAAACTCTCCGCCAAATTTCCAGCCCCAAGCCATCCCCTCATTTTCTACAAAATGAAGCCTAAACCAAGTACCCAATACCAAGTGCTCCTCACCTGCAAAATAGTTGAGTTTGATATAAAACTTAATGGCCTGATCGGCAAAAATGATGGCTAAAATCAACAATATAACCTGTTTCCCTTTCACTAGTAAGCTTTTAATGTAAAAACAAAGATAAGGGGCAGAAATAGTATAAAATCATAAAAATTAGCTGGAGCAGAATTGGTATCCAATTTGGGAGATAAGCACTGAAATTAAGCGAATGTATTGCTGAAACAAGAAAAATGGAGTGGAAATGTACAAAAAAAATCCGTCCCGAATAATCGGAACGGATTTGACTTTAAACCAAAACTGCTATGAGAAAACTATCTTACTCCTTGAGTTAAAGTTCCAACTCCGAAAGTTAAGTTGATGGTAGTTGTAGTACCTCCATTTTGAATACTTAAAGCAGGTAAACTAAAACCACTATTTACGAATACTCTATTAACTGTAACAGTATTACTGAAACTAGAACTGCTTTTAATCTGCGCAAGAGCAGTAGGTAAATAACCATTTAAGTTACCAGTTGCAGTAGACCTTGTAGGATAAACTCCGTAAAATGTTGCTGTTGGATTTACTGTGCTTGTAGGCAATGATAGAGCTGTTAAAAGGCCATATCCAGCTGTTGGAGTAGCAAAATTCCATGACGCTCCGGCTTGTAAACTTGGTCTTCTTACAAATACATTATCACTATTATTTAATAAGTCTACAAAGCGTACAGGCAAATTAGTAACCCCGGTTTGCGCTACTTGTGCAAAAGAATATCTAGCACCTGCATTAAATGAAATTTGACTTCCACTTGCGTCAAACATTGATTCAGTAGATGGAGATGAATTTGAAGTAAACATCCAGTTATTTAATTGTGTTAATTGATCTTGACCGCTAAATGTTGGAGTTAAACCTTTGATATAAAAAGATCTTCCTAAGCTATCTTTTGTATCAACAACTCCATAGAATCTAGACAATGAAGATGGTACAGAACCAGCAGGTGCAGCAGGTTTAGTACCAGTTCCAAATGTATTAGCAGAAAATTGTTGCAAAGTAAATCTAGCAGGTACCGATACAATAGAAGGAATAGAATCTGTTCCTGGTAAAAGACCATTCACCCATAAAGTATGTGTAGTGTCTTTAGATACAGGAAGAAAACTAAAAGCACCAACTGTTGATCCGTTATTATCGGGCAAGCCGATTGAATAAACTCCACTTGCATTAGTTACAGCAGTAAAGAAATTTTGAGTGCCATTAAAAGTATTGGTAATGGTTATTAATTGACCAGTAACCGTTTCAACTGATGTATTGGTTAAGTTAGCATCAATAGTTACAGTTCCGGTAACTGTATTTCTTAAATTTCCATTATTCCAAAGCTGTACCGTTGTAGAACCTGTACCACCAGAATTTCTCGTGAAAAACCCTGAAATAGCTGTTGAATAACCTGTTTTTGAAACAATTGCCTGAACGGTAGCTGGTACATTTATATTTGAAGCAGCAGGAAAAGTAGCAATACCATTTGCATCTGTAGTAGCAGTAAGAACAGTTCCTGTAGTAGTTGGTAATAATACAGTAGCACCAGAAACAGCTACGTTTGTATTTACTATATCCCTAACACTAACAATAATATCCACTCTTTTTTGATTCACTAAAGTTAAGCTATCAGTTCTTCTTCCAGTTGCAGCCGACAAACTATCTAAGAAGCGATTATAGGCTCTATTGATACTATCCTGCTGTAAAGCATTTCTAGAACTAGCTAGAAGACCTAACTGATAATTCAATTGCGCCAATGCAGTTGCACCTGATTGTCTTAATTGCTCTAGTGATCTTTCATTATCGAACTTGGTTTGTAATAGTGCAGTTTGTGCTGCAATTGCGTCTTTTTCGCTAAAAGCGTCTTTTTTACAAGCTACAAAGCCTATAGACACCAGCATCGCAAAACAGATGACCGTGATGATTTTTTTAGTAAACATGTTGTATGAGTTTGAATTGATGAAATTGTTTGATTGTTATTTTTTTGTTGTTTTCTTTTTAAATGCAGGAATGCTATAACCCAAGCCAAGTGTAAATGCATTGGTTCGTATGTTTCCACTTACACCAGCAGTTCCGATATAGGAATAATCATCCAACACAGACGTTAAGCCTCCATTGTAACGAAAATCCAATACCAATTCT
>VIKJ01000192.1 GCA_008080615.1 Chitinophagaceae bacterium
GGCATGCGCAATAATATAATAAGAAACATTTCTAGTAAAGGTTGAACCAAATATAGTAAGTGCCCCTTTGCATTCGGTGCAACCACCTTGCGTATGAGGTCCAAAATCTGGATCATTGGCTAAATTCCATTCTAAAGCTACTTTACTAAAATTTCGCATAGAACCAATAATTACATTTTTTACATGCCATTGTAAATCTCCACTAAATGTTCCTGTTTTACCAGTCCATTGCTCGGTAAAATACAAAGCTTTATCGGGATGAGCATTATGCACAGTTGTGAGTGCACTAATATCGCCAGTGTATAAATGAAAAG
Organism: Chitinophagaceae bacterium; assembly: GCA_008080615.1. Taxonomy (GTDB): domain Bacteria; phylum Bacteroidota; class Bacteroidia; order Chitinophagales; family Chitinophagaceae; genus Sediminibacterium. The sequence goes on from VIKJ01000192.1 coordinate 315, forward strand.
CCGACCCTGCAATATATTGTTTCGCAAATGGGTCGTTTAATATGGATATTGGATAATTAGGATGATCACAATTATGGTCCCAAATAATAATTTTTGTTTTTATTGCATTTGATTGAAATAGTGGTCCCAAGTGATTTTTAATAAAATCGGCTTGCTCTGAAGCAGTCATTAACATACTAGGATTATTACCTCCATGTTCAGGCTCATTTTGAATAGTAACAGCATCAATTGGAATACCACTCAAATGCATTTGTTGAATATACTTTGTAAAGTATTTAGCATAAACCCTATAATACTGCGGCAACAAATATCCGCCCATAGATTTGCCATTAGTTTTCATCCAAGTTGGGGGGCTCCAAGGGCTAGCAAGAATTTTAATAGCAGGATTAATATTTAAAATTTGTTTTAAGATTGGAATTAAATCGAGTGTATCATATGCAAGTGAAAATTTATTTAAAGCCGTATCGGTTTCTCCTAGAGATAAGTCATTGTAACTAAACACAGTACTACTTAAATCGGATGCTCCAATACTAATACGCAAATAACTCACTCCAATTGAATTTTCGGTATTTGCAAATAACTCTTTTAACAAATTAGCTTTACTAGTATTGTCCATTTGGTTTATTAAAAAAGCACTTGCCCCTGTTAGCGTAAATCCAAATCCCTCAATGCTTTGGTAAATTGCCGTTGAATCAATATCTATTACTGGAAATACATTATTAATGTTTCCAGTATAAAGAAGTGCTGTTTGTTTATTCAATAAAAGAGACTGATCAGCATTAGTTGTCCAATAATTTATAGCTGCATTTTTATTTACTATTGGTTCACTATTACTAGTATTTTTTGAACAATTGCAAAATAAAACTGGAGAAAGTACAAACAATATTACTTTAAACATAAAAGATAGAATTATCATTTATTTACAATTTATTGATAGAATAAAATAGTTCCGTTGCTTCTGGAAACTGCAAGTACTTGTTTTTGATTTGCCAATTTAATCCACTTGGCATCTCTAGCTTCTCCAAGGGCATCATAACGACCTTCATAAGGACCAACACCATAGAAATTACCCAACCCTACAAAGCCTGCCTGATTATTAAATTGGACAGTTGCAAAGCTAAAAATAGGAGCCATTTGCATTGCATCGGGAAGCAGCATCTGCACGAATCCACCTTTGCCATTGTTAAAAAAACAAGATGAACTTAAGCTTTCAGCACTCAACTCAATATAATCTTTAAATAAATCATAAAACATAAACTGAACTGTTTTACCAGCAACTTCATCATATTTCAAATAGGCTTTTTTTAGAACAGGGAGTGCCCGTTCGAGTTCATCTTTTGCTAAAAAAGTGTATTCCTTCTCATCAATAGTGTAACTCATAATTTGTTCTATTGACCCATTTTTATCAAAGTCTTTAACATAAAGTTTCAATGGTCCATTTTTTCCGGCATATAATTTTGAATTATGTCCCCAATTACCTACAAGTATATCTTTTAAACCATCTCCATTTAAATCGTCAATAAAAACAGTTTGCCATAATCCAGATGAATGTGGAATGACTTGTTCAGTAAATTTTCCATTATTGTTAATTAAAATTTTTAATGGCATCCACTCACCTACTACAATTATATCATCCCAACCGTCATTATTTATATCTGTAAATGTGGCCATTGTTACCATACCCATATTTTGCGATTGAATAATTTCTGGAGGAGCTACAGAAAATACTGCCTTCCCATTATTAACCAATAAATAGGAAGGTTGTGTAATACCATATTGTTTTGAATCAGATAAGCCTGATACAAAGAGGTCAATATCACCGTCATGATCAAAATCCGTGGCTGTAACAGATGACTTATTTTTAGTTATAGTGGGAATTAAATTATCGGAAGGAATGAACGAGCCTTTTCCATTATTTAAATAAAAATGATCCGCTAAAGCAGGATTGCCATCATCATATTGATTTCCACCAGAAACAATATACAAATCGGGAAAACCATCTTTATTAGCGTCAAAAAAAACCGCATCTACTTTTTCTGCATGTAACGACATGCCCGAATTAGGCAAGGGAATTGAATTGAATTTACCTTTTGAAGTTTGCGTCATAATCATTCCTGGTTGTTCCGATGCACCACATACAAAAAAATCATCTAACCCATCCTTATTGATATCTGCAACTGCCATCTTAGGCCCTCTTGTAGATAATTGATGAGGAATAAGATATTGACGATTATAATCAATAAAATCATTTTCATGATGAGACCAATTTAGCGCAATTTGATTACTAATATCTTTAAGTAATGGCTGTGTCTCTTTGAAAAAATGTTCACGTTTATATAACTGCTTTGCATTACTTTGCTTTGCGGTAATTTTTCCGCTTGCTGGAATATTTTTAATTAATTCGAATTGCTGATTTGGCCATATAATTAAAATACTATCAGTATTCATATTGTTACCAATACCAAAATGCAACAAAGGACTTGTAGATGATTGAAATCCACGGGTAAGCATTAATTTTCGAAAACAGGTAAGCTTTAGCACCTATTCCAAAAATATTTTGATCATTCCCTTTAAAATCAATAATAATACTTTTGGCTGAAGGCGCATTATTTTTTAAAATCACAGCTGGCGCATTGAGGGCATTAATAATTATATCTAAATTACCATCATTATCAAGGTCTGCATATGAAGCTCCATTAAAATAACCTTTTAATTTATTTGTTCCCCATTCGGTACTAAGGTCTTTGAAATTGTATTTTCCATCCCCTTTAAATAAAAAAGGATGAGAACTTCCATCAGGCATTTTATCAATTACTTCTTGATCAAATTGATTTGTAAGATCAAGCCCTTTTTTTGCTTGCATGGCAGAAACGAAGTTCACATAGTCTAAGTCAACAGGACGCTTAACAATACCACTGCTTATAAATAAATCCTTATTCCCATCATTATCAAAATCGGCAAATAATGGAGCCCAACTCCAATCCGTTGCAGATACCCCACTCATTAAAGCCGTTTCACTAAATGTTACACCATTACCATTGTTTCGATGGAGGTTATTTTTAGAATATTGTTTTTGGTATCCATTCATTTCGAGTTTCACTTTATAAATATCCGGATTCTCGTCACTACCATAAGTTTTTAGTGTTTTTTCATCGGGAGGCAACATGTCTACAGTAATTAGATCTAGCTCACCATCATTATTATAGTCTGCAATATCATTCCCCATACTAAATCGACTATAATGCCTAAAATGAGCTGCCCCTTCTTCTTTAAAAGTTCCGTTGCCTTGGTTTACATAATAATAGTCATTCTCATGAAAATCATTTCCTACATAAATATCATCCCATCCATCATTGTTCAAATCGGCTATCGCTAAGCCTAATCCGTAACCAAGATTACTTTGATAAATACCTGCTTCTGAAGAAATATCGGTAAACTTACCCGTGGTAGCTATATCATTTCTAAATAGCCTATCGCCTGCTAAAGAATCATATTTTTTTCTATTACTTGTGTCAATAATGTTAGAATGAGGGCGATGTGATTGGTTGAGTATATAGCAATCTAAATCACCATCATGATCAAAATCAAAAAAAGCAGATTGAGTAGAATAACAAGAAGTGTTCAAACCGAAATCGGCAGCTTTTTCGGTAAACGTGTTATTCCCATTATTAATATACAGTTCATTATGCCCTTTCAGGCCGTATTTATTACTAATAGTTGAAACATAAATATCTAAATAACCATCTGCATTTACATCCGACATAGTTACTCCAGAACTCCAATCAGAAATTCCTTGTACTCCAGCTTTTTTGGTGATATCTTCAAATTCGAAATTGCCTTTATTTAAATAGAGTTTGTTTTTTGCCTTATCATTTGCAGTAAAATAAATATCAGTCAATCCATCATTATTTATATCACCAGTAGCTACACCACCTCCATTATAATAATAGAGATAATATAAAATACTCAGTCCATCTTTTTTGGGTAATTGATTCTCAAAATCAATATTGGTTTGAGATGCAGGTAATTGAGTAAATAATGTTTTCTTGTTATTGCAGGCGCTCAACAAAAAAGCAACTAACCAAACAGCTAATGCCGATTTTAAATAAAATATGCAATTTAAATACATAAGACATATATTAAAAAACAAAGGACTGATACATAAATGTACAGCCCCTTGCTACTTGTAAAAACTGCCAAATTAAAAACTATTGTTTGCCATTATATAAAGCGCTTACTTCAGTTGCAGTAAGTGCCTTACTGTACAACCTAAATTGATCCATTGCACCTTTATAAGAACTAATCCAATCATCGGTTGGGCCTGTTACACTTGCATGTTTATTCCAACCTGCAAGTACTAAATTAGATGCTTTTGTAAAATCAACTGCACCTCTAGGAGCCCCCCCATTTTTAGCATCAGTTTGTGCTGCTGTTAAACCTGTAACTACTGAACCGTCAAAATA
>VIKJ01000035.1:0-21393 GCA_008080615.1 Chitinophagaceae bacterium
TGGATCCATTTTCGAATTTTTCACCATTCATTTCTATTACCCCATTTAAAACTACTGTAAACTCAGTTGCAATTTTATGATGATGCGATGGTTCATTATCTCCTGCTTTATATTTTTTTACAGCTACTTCAACATCGTTGGTTTTGAATAATGTAGGATTAAAATTACCAATAAACCATCCCTTTACCATTTCATCCAAATCAAATTTTTCTATCATCTTGCTGAGTTTTACGTTCATATTCAGAAACCATTTGCGGAGAATAAAATGAATGATAGGCTTTGGCTTCTATAGAAACCGATTTAACTCTTTGATTTCTTAATATATATTGATTAATTATTGGTGCTATATAAAACATGCCATCTAATTGTACGTCGTTTTTTATAGACTCAAAAGAAGCAGTAAAAAAATCTGTGGCATTTTTAAAATAATAATAACCGGCAATTGCGTTATTGCTGATTGGATTTTTCTCAGCGGTTTGGACAACAGAGTCATTCTCAATTCTTGCGTAAGACCAACGTGGGTGTACAGATTTAAAAGTTAACAACCCAACATCTACTGACTCAACTTGCCAAAATTTAATAATATCATTAAAATCAATATCTAAAATTTGGTCGCCATTTAAAATAAGTAAACTATCGTTAGAATCTATTTTATCGATAGCCATCAAAGTACTACACAAACCACCTTTCGTTGGCTTTTTAAGCTTAATAACATCACAATTTTGGCTTAACAACTTCAGCACATTGTCTAAATGGAATTTTGTAGCATCTTCCTCAGTTATTATAAAAATAAAACGATGTATTTCCTTTATAGAAGTTGGATTTTGCAATACATGCTCAATCATGATTTTACCATTAATTTCTATTAATGGCTTTGGATAATAATATCCTGCATTGCTAAATAATTCAGATGGGCCAGCAAGTGGTATAATAATTTTAAGCATTTTCGATAGTAGATATGTGGTTAGCTATATTGAAATAATGTACATCATCAGGCTTTTCGACTTTTAACAAATGAGCGCCAGATGCCAATGCCGCCTTAATACCATTTTCATTGTCTTCAACAATTAAACATTCTTTTGGATCTAAACCTAATTTGGCAATTGCAGTATTATACATTTCAGGGTCAGGCTTTCCATGTTTTACATCTTGATTAGAAATAATAAAATCTAAATAAGGGGCAAGCCCTGCTTTTCCCATCATTACTTCAATGCTTTTACGTACAGAGTTGGAACAGACTGCTAAAAAATAACCCTGGTTTTTAAGTTTAGATAATGCATACTGGTGTTGAAATACAGGTTTACACTTGGCATAAATGATATCCATGGTGTATTGCTGCTTTAAGTCATTTACAAAATCATGTAAGCCACTAGGAAAACCACCTTCTAAACTCAGCATTTCTAATTTCTTTTTGGTTGGTAATCCATCAAAAGTTACTAAATGATCGTAACGACTAATTTCAGCTCCAAATAAGCCTAATGCTTTATTAAGCGATTCATAGTGCCAATCTTTGGCATCTATTAAAACGCCATCCATGTCAAATATTATAGCTTTTATTTTCATACTTCTTTTACTCAAAAATTATTCACTAAAAAATATTGAAGCATCTTCCGGTATATCAGTACACAACAAAATATTTTTATATACGCCTGAATATTTTAGCATTTCCCACAAATCTTCAACAGGTCTTTTATGTAAGTCAGATGAAACAATGGCAACCTCTTTTCCATTATTTAAATGTTTTTCTATTACTGCTGCATTGTACCAGATACTTTCAAATGCATCTAACCAAATACCTGCACATTGTTCATAAAAAGATGGCTCTATCTCATATTCACTCAACCTAGTAAAAAATCGTATATCATTTTTAATATAACCAATTGTATCAGGTACCGACATATCAAATACAAAATAATTGGTAATATTATATTTAGTTAATAATGTTTTTAAAGGTAATTGCAATCCATCAGCTTTAATATTTAAAGCTAAAGGCAATGTTGGATTATGATTATTATACTTTTCTAATAATTCACCACAACTTATAGAATGAGCATTTGCTATGTCATGTGAAATTACCAAATCTCCTAAATAATCTCTTATATCTGTTTCTGTACCATAGTTCAAACTAAAACTTCTTTCAAAAGCGATGGGACTGTTTTTTTCCTCCACTGTTTTCCAATATCCTCGATGACTAAGAATTTGCATCATTATAATTTACTATCCATTTTATACTTTATATGAATATTTATTCCCCGTCGGAAAAAACCTCTTTTGTATATTCTAAATATTTTTTACCCCATTTTTGGCAGGGTTCTAGATGATTGCCTTCTGCCCATTCGTTCCAAGCATTTATAAAAACAAAATTTTCATCTTCACCATAGCCTTTAAACTTTCTTACAATGGTTGCTAACCAGTTTTTATAATCTGTTGGATTGGCATCTTTTAATATCAAAAAATTCTTCTTTCTTCTAGCAGTATTATCCCAACTAGGTGTAATACAAGGAAAACATTTATAAGTAGATGATTCAGCTTTGCTACAAAATTGCGCATAACTCTTATAGTCTATCACATTCCACAAAAAATCTTCTACTGTCTCAAATTTTTGTTGATTAAAAAAGCGGTAATACAATTTTTGAAAGTTGATTTTTAGACGTTTCAAATAATTTTTTTTGTATAATTCAATTTGCAAATTCTTGTATTGTGCAAATGTATTTCCAAAAGGCTTAAAATCTATTGCAGCATCTAAACCCAATTCATCTAAATTGTTATTGGGTATTGAATCAGTTACAAAGCAGCATAAATACAATTGAATACCGTCTTTCTCGGCTTCATCTCTCCAAACTTCAATTGTTTTTTTTAGGTCAGGAAAATGATTACTTCTATACACTGAAAAAATTGCTTTTCCATTTACTTTAATATATCGCTTGTCTTTAAAATAAGGAATAAGGCTTTGTATATGTGCCCTGTCATCGGCTTCACTATACTTATGTTCAAGCAAAATATCTTTATCACCACCATCCCAAACACGTGTCCAGTTTTCATTTGCCCAACATAGCATAAAAGGAAAATCGGGTTCACCAGTTTCAAAAACTTGTTGAAAAGGTTTTTCTAAAATACGTCTCCCATTAAACCAATAATGATAGTAGCAGAAGCCGAAAATACCGTGAGCTTTTGCAAGTTCTGCTTGTGCCAATCTTGCTTCTGCAAGTCTTAAATCGTAAAAACCTAAATCTGCTGGTAAGTGAGGTTGATAATGCCCATTGAACAAAGGTTTAGCTTTAGTAACATTTGTCCACTCAGTAAATCCTTTACCCCACCACTCATCATTTTCAGGAATTGGATGAAACTGAGGGAGATACATTGCGATGGGACGAATACCAGTTAACACTTTTATCAAGTTGTTTTAAGATAAAAAATACTTATATTACTGAGTAGGAATAAGCATTATAAGTATGTTTAAGTTCAAGTAATAATTGGAATTACTACTAAAAAATAATACTTAAAAATTTAATGACCAAAAGCTGGTGTTTTCTTTGAAAACATCAACTACTAATATTTGATGAAAAAAAAGATGACCAACGATTACCAATGAATTGTATTTTAAAAATAGGACAATAATTACTATTGAAATTATATAAATCGTATAGCCTAACTAATTTTTCTGTAAATATAATTTGATGTAAAAGTAATGCTGTTTGCCATAATTTGATCCCATTACATAACTAGATAATAAGAAGAATACCAAAACCATCGTAATAGTTGGAAACATATAATGAAAGACACTATGAATAAACTCATTGTCACCATTAAAAATAAAACTCAATTGAATGATAAGTCCTAATACAACCATTAAGGCAGCAAAGCCACGCAACACCTCTGAATTTGTATTTAAAAATTTTATATTCAATAGGAATATTTACTAAATAAAAAAATTTCGTAAAACAAAAATAATTTTCAATTATATAGTCTTTATTACTCTGGCAGGATTACCAACAACGACAGAATTAGGCGGAATAGACCTCGTAACTACTGAATTAGCACCGATGATACTGTTTACTCCAATTATAACATCTGGCAAAATTGAAACTCCTTCTCCTATCCATACATTATTTTCAATGATAACAGGGCCTTTAGAAAAAAGTGCTCTTTTACTTGGAGGCAATTTTATTGCTTCGGCCGTAATTTCTCCGTGTGAATGATCACTAATATAAACACGACTTGCAATCAACACATTATCACCTATAAAAACTTTATTTATTGCTCCTATATGCACATCAGTATTAAAGCAAACATTATTGCCAATTATAATTTCAGGTGCATATTCTATAGAACCATATTTATCCCATGCCTCAAGTCTTAAATTTTGTAACGCAAAAAAACAATTTCCAATAGAAATATATTGAGGATTTTTTACAATTCTATTGTTAGGAAAATAAACATCATTTCCAATTTTCTTAAAAGTGCTTAGAAATACTTTTTCAGCTTGGCCTTTGGCTAAATAAATTTGATACTGAAATCCTTTAGAAGCATAAAGTTTATAAAGCAATTGGTAAAAAATCTTTTTGAGCCATTTTAAAAAATGCATATTTGCGCTTTAAGGATAATACACTAAACTAGTTCTTTCCATTTAGATTTTAAATGAGGTATAAAAATATTTACCCAATATTTGGGATATTTCCAAAATATTGGACGGAGAACCGTAATTGGATTCTCATTTAAAAACATTTTAGATCTTATCCTTATAAAATTTGGAAAAAAATCTTTTAGCAAATGATTATTGATAATATCCTTTACTCTTTTATCAATTTTATTTAGAGCAATCATATCATCCATAATCATATTGAAATTTTTTCCGAATACTTCAAATAGTCTATACCCACCAGTATTACCAGACTTACATGCTAAATAACTGTTGCATATTACAACATTTGGGCGGTCAGAAAATATTGCTAAAAAATGCCAGTTTAAATAATTTAGCATTGTTCCATTATATAACGATGGATTAATTTTATTCTCAATGATAGACTTATTAATAATGTTTCCAGATATAAAAGTGACCCAATAATTAATCTTTTTAATGAATTCTATTGGGTCTTTAAACTCAATAGTTGAAAGTGGAAGTTCGCTACTATTTGGAATTTCAGAATCGTACCATTGTTGATTTATATATACCACACCAAAATCTTTTAATAATAAAACTTCAATAATATTTTTTAAACTAAATGGCAATAAAAAATCGTCATCGCTAAATAACCAAAAATATTTTGAATTTGCCTTTCCAAAAAGTGATAAAAAATTTAATTCTGTTCCAATATTTTCTCCATGCTTTGTGAAATTTATTTTAAGTCCACTTTCAATATAGGATTTAACTATTTCAGCAGTATTATCATCTGAATTATTATCTGATATATATATATCTATATAATTTTCAAGGTTTTGAATCTCGATTTGAAGCTTACTTAAATTCAAGTTTAATAATTCTGCTCTATTAAAAGTTGGTATACAAATGGAAAGTAATTTTTGCATAAGAGAAAAGAATCAAAGAATTTCCACATTTTGAAAACTAATATTTCCCCAATTAGATGGCCATAAAGTAATCATTTCCTTTCTAGCTAAGTCATTATAAGCAATTTCAAAAAATAAGATTTTTGAAACATTATCATATTCTGTAATTCCAATAAGTTGGTTTCCTGTTCCAACAGAAAAATCAAAATAGTATTGTCCTTTAGACAATTGATGATCTTTAATTTTCAGTGTAACTGATTTTTCTTGATTGGCTTCAATATTCAAAATTTCATCTGAAAAGTACAATCCTACTATACTCTCATCAATTTTATTTATACTAAATGAAATTCTAAAATTTTTTTGCGCTAAGGTAGATTTCAAAATAATTTTTACTTCAAGATTATCTTTAATTGAATATTGATTTCCTTCAAATTGATTAACAAATTCGAAAGATAAATACTTTATTTTTTTGGGCAAATCATATTTACGATGATTTTCATTAATTATAACACGATTAGATGTATCAAATTCAATAAAATTATTTAAGTAACTATCAACAACTTCATCTGATGTTCCTTGCATATAAACTGTACCGTCAACTAATAAAAAAGCACTATTACAAATATTTTTTATTGTTGGCATACTATGGCTTACGAATAAAACAGTTCTTCCACTTTTTTCGCTAACATCTTTCATCTTCCCAAGTGCTTTCTTCTGAAACTCTGCGTCGCCTACTGCCAACACTTCATCTACAATTAAAATTTCAGGCTCTAAATGGGCAGCTACAGCAAAAGCTAATCGAACATACATTCCACTACTATACCGCTTTACAGGTGTATCAATATAACGTTCAACCCCACTAAAATCAACAATCTCATCAAACTTAGATTGTATCTCTCGTTTAGTCATGCCTAGTATCGCACCATTCAAATAAATATTTTCTCTTCCTGTTAATTCTGGATGAAAGCCTGTTCCTACTTCAAGCAATGAAGCAATTCTCCCTTTTACTTTAATGGAACCTGTAGTTGGTGTAGTTGTTTTAGAAAGAATTTTAAGTAGGGTAGATTTACCTGCCCCGTTTCTACCTATTATACCCAATACTTCCCCAGCTTTAACTTCAAAATTAATATCCTTCAATGCCCATACATAGTCACTAACCCCTTTGGTAGCCCTATCATTGGTTTCACCTATTTGCAAATAAGGGTCTTCTTTCCCACGAGTTTTATACCACCAACGCTTCAAGTCATGGCTCAATGTACCAGTACCTACATCACCCAAGCGATATTGTTTTGATAAATTTTCTACTTTAATTACTGTACTCATACTTAAACCGTATCCATAAAAGATTTTTCTACCTTATTAAATACCAATGTTCCCAATATTAATAATACAAATGCAGCTATAGAACTATATCCCAATGCATACCAAGAAAATAAACCTGAACCTGTAAATGCATAACGAAAAGTTTCAATAATTGCACTCAAAGGGTTGGCTTTAATAATCCATGCATATTTAGCAGGCAAAGTATTCATAGAGTAAATAACTGGTGTTGCATACATTAATAATTGCACACCAAAACTTAATAAAAAAATCAAATCTCTATATTTGGTAGTTAACGCGCTTATCAACATACCGGCTCCCAAACCTATTACTGCCATTAAAAAAATTAAATAGGGAATTAGCAGCAACATTAAATTTGGATGCAAGGCATTTCCTTTAAGTAAATAGAAACCCCATACCCCAACAAACAAAGTCATTTGAATACCTAGCCTCACCAAATTAGAAACCACAATACTCAATGGCATAATTAACCTAGGAAAATAAACTTTCCCAAAAATATTGGCATTATCCTTAAAAACAGTAGACGTTTTATTTAAACATTCAGCAAAATAATTCCAAAGTGTAATTCCACTCATATAAAATACCATCATGGGTATTCCATCTGTAGAAATGCCGGCAATGGTACCAAATACCACCATAAAAGTAAATGTAGTGAGCAGTGGCTGAATAAAAAACCAAAGGGGGCCTAATATGGTTTGTTTATAGGTTGCTACAAAATCTCGTCTTACAAACATGAACAAGAGGTCCTTATAATGCCATACCTCTTTAAGCTTTAAATCGAAAAGCCCAGTTTGTGGACGAATAATTTCCGACCAACTCTCCAACTCCCCTATGTTAATACTCAACTTTTGCTCCATAATCTTTTCCAAAATCCAGGTTTTTCTTCATCAAAATAGGCATTGTCTTTATTGCTTTTTCCATACGCCCCATAATAATTATTACCGTAATAACCACCGTATCCATAATTGTTTCTATAACCATAAGTATAGCCATATCCGTAATAGCCATATTTGCCGCTAGGATTAATATCATTGATTACCAATACCATATTTCTTAGCTTACCTGATGATTTTAATTCATTAATAAAGCCTAATTTTTTCTTTAAACTATACCGCTGTCTCACAATATAAATAGTTGCATCTGTATAACGCTCCAATGCGAATGCATCACTTACCAATCCAACAGGGGAAGAATCAATCACAATATAATCGTAGCTGTCTTTTAACTTTTCAAATAATAATTCCATTCTTTCACTAATCATAATTTCAGAGGGATTGGGAGGAAGTGGACCTGTTTTGTAAACATGTAAATTGGGGAAATCTTCTATCGAATATGCTAAATCATCTAATTCGTCTGTTTGCCCAATTAAAAAATTGGTGATTCCTTTATTAAATTCTTCATTCCGAATAATTTTTAAACTTTTTAATTTTCTTAAATCAAATTCTAACAATGCTACTTTTTTGCCAGTTAATTCCAATACACCCGCAAGGTTTGTGCTAATAAATGATTTCCCCTCCCCACTTATAGTTGAAGTAATTAAAAATGTTTTTGCCTTGGTATCTTTTGTAACAGGTAATAAAAATTGCAGATTGCTACGCATAATTCTAAATTGTTCCGCAATCATGGACCTGGATTTATTCACTACCAACTCATCTTGACCCTCTAAATGACTGATCTCCCCAACAATGGCAATATCTGACCTAGTAGTAATATCATTACGGGATACAATTTTATCATTCATCAGGTCTATCAAGTACAACAAACCTATTGGAATTAAAAAGCGAATGTTTTTATCTGTGATTCTTTGGGTTCAATAGGCACCATCGAATAGCTAGCAGAATCAATAGTAGAATAGTTTGACTTACTGGAGATGGCCGCAATAGCTGTTTCTTCTCGTTTTTGTAGAAGATACAAATAGAGTCTTTCTTTTAGTTCCTTTTGTTTTTTTAATTCAAGCTCCAATGCATTCTTATCGGGAATTTCCCCCATTTTTGCATTGTACTCATTATTGCGTTCATTAAATATTTGAATCTTTAAACCATATGCACGTTTTACATTACCCAAACTGATCAATACATTGGCCCGCATGTTCTCCAAGTTATTTTCAATGGAAGACATAATTATATTATCATTGGGATTTTCAAACGCCGCTTTATCCCTATCAGCAACTAACTCATTATATTTACCAATAGTAGCAGATAAACTAGGATCACCCAACCCTAATGGAGAAAAGATTTTTTTAAACCTATTTCGATCATCTTTTACATAGTCTTCAATTAAACGAATTACTGCTGTATCTATAAACGCCTCATCTAATCTATTCTCTGTTTGTCCATATTTATTTTGGTAATATAATAATTCTGAACCTGCATCTAAAAATCTAAAATCACTGTGAATTCCTATTTTATTACTATCTAATTTTCGTAGGTCCTCAGAAACCACTCTTAATCTGTCATCAATAAAACGCAAAGTATTTACAGAGATTTCTCTTTTTAATTCTACATCTTGTTCAGCAAATTCATAGCCCAATAAATTTAATATATCTGCGGCCCGTGTAGGATTAGAAGATAAGATAGATAATGAGATAATAGTTGTTCTTGCACTCAAACTTCTCACAGATAAAGAACCCCTTATTTCATCAGCTGCCGAGGAAACAGTATTCCATTCAATAACATGAGGTTTACCATTTTCACCTATTGTTGAAAATCTTTTCTTAATATTAATTTTACCAAAAGCTAAATTCAACGTGTCATTCCATTTGAACGGCTTTGCACTAAGTTTACCATAAGTAAATAAACCTCCACGATTATCTAATTCGCTAAATTTAATTGACCAAGGATATATCGTATCTTTAAGTTGAATAATTTCAGCATTTATTGGAGATAACTGATACATTTCCATCCGCCTTATAGTTCCTTCATTAAAATATCGAATATTGAAACCTCCTTTTCTTACAACACGCTCAATTAATTTTTTTGACCTGAGTAGTTCTAATTCATTATCAATATTGATAGACCTTACCCCATATAATCCCTGTGTAACCAAATCTGAACTATTTGCAGAAACAGCATTACTTCCCCCTACCAATATTTGAGAATTTGCTTGGTACACTTTATTAGAATAACGTAAAAAAATATTTACCCCGCCTACACAAAGCACCATGCATAATATGAACAAGGGCAAATTAACCAAGTACCGCAATAAATTTTCTCGAATACTTTTATTGCTTCCGCTATTGATATCTGGAAATTGTTCTTGACTAAATTGATTCATGAATACTATTTACTCAACGTGGTTATAAGTATGGCAATACCTAATGCAAAATTAAAGAAGCTTACAAAAGTGAGTATAGGTGCTGTTTTTTGTGTAAATTCTTGGAATCCCCTTTGCCTAAATTTACTATCTCCAATACCTGCATACACTAAATCATTCTGTTGCAATTGATATACTGGTGAATTATAAAATGCAGCGTCTCTTAAATCTACCTTATAAATTTTTCTTTGTCCTTGCTCTTCTCTTATTACTAGTATATCATTTCTCTTTCCATCATCATTTAGACCCCCAGCTGCTGCAATGGCATCTATTAAAGTTATTTTCTCTGTTGTAAATATTTTTGCACCAGGACTATTAAACTCTCCTAAAAAGTTTACCGTAATATTTTGCAATTGCACATTCACCAATAAATCTTTCACAAATGGAGACCATTTACTTTGCAATAGTGCTTTCAATTCTCTTACAGTCATTCCTTCTGCAGTAACCAAACCAATTTTAGGAAATTCAATTTGACCCAGGTTATTGACCGAATATAAACCCGATGATTTTCCCACACCTCCCATATTTATAACAGCAGTTTGCTCTTGATTATTGCTTGCCTGAGTAAATACGTTTACTTGTAAATTATCCCCTGCCTTAATTTTCAACTCTTTATATTGATAAGTTGCCACATTACTATCCAACCCCTTCTGAAACAATTCCATTTCAGTTTGGTATTTTTTAATATTCACGCAACTCGCAAACAGCAAACTGCCTAAAAAAATCAAGGATAATATGCGTTTCATACGGTAAGGATAAAGCTCTGCCACCTCAGTCACAATTGATGAGTAATGACATACATATAGTAATACTACAAATATAAACCATGTTTAGATACTTAATTACATCAAAATGCAGCCATATCTTAACATTTAATACCCAATTAATTCAAGTCATTCAACAATTTTATCAACGTTCAAACAACGATCAATTTCATTGTTGATAAATTCACTCAAGCTACTCTACCAACTAGTTTGTATATCAATTTTACTCACTTGCAAAATCTCCCTAGTTCCGCACCATCTGCACTTGGTTTAAGTTTATTTAGGTAATTTCGCAGCATATATGCCATTTTCGGTATCTATCAGTTAATTAAAACTTTAACCAGTTATAATTACACTACAAAAGAAATGAAGTTTTTAGCCAATCATACACTTAAGTTCCTAACAATCTGTGCATTATGCATGGGATCTTTCGCAAACATTGCGTACGGGTTAGATATATCATATTATTCCAAGGCTACCGGAAATGCAAATGATCTCTCTACTTGGGGAACCAACCCTGATGGATCAGGAACTTCCCCATCTAATTTTACAAGTGGCGACGAATTTAATGTAAGAACCGGTAGTAATTTAACAACCAGTGCTGCTTGGACTATTGATCAAGGTGCATCTACATTTATTGGCGGCGCGCTTTTAATATATAATGGCGCTACCCTCACCGCTTCACATAATATTAATTTTGTAGGTACAGGTAGCAATATCACCTATTTTCAAATATTTTTTGGTGGTAAATATGTACACGCAGTTGCCTCCAATATTAGATCTACCATACTTTCAGCGCAATTCCGCGTATTAGATGCAGGCTCAACTTTTGAAATTAGTGTAAGTGGATCGCACGATGTTACCAATACAACAGACTTCAGCAATTTTACTGTTTCTGGTTCTAGTTCCTTGGTAAATTTTGTGAATGTTCCAGGTGCAAGGGGTAGTTCTATTGCTTATACATTAAGAATTGGGGGCATCCTTTCTATTAATAGTGGATGTACTTTACAATTTTCTAGCACCAATAATTCTACAGGGCTTACCAATGTTTCTGCATTAACAACTAGTGGGGCTGGTTTATTAAGAACCTCTTCTATTTCAGGAACCAATTTACCATCGGGTATAACATGGAATTTTCAAGTAAACTACGATGGCGCGTCCGATCAAATTATTCAACCGGGCACTTATATCAATTTAAATACTACTGGTGGCAACAGAACAGTTAATACTGGAAGCACTATTACCTTATCGGGTACTTTTACACCAGGTGCAGGAACTTTTACCATTAATACTGGTTCAACCTTTATTTTCAGCGCTAACGGTAGCCTCACAATCCCAACACTTCCTTATCAAAACCTAACCATCAGTGGTACAGGCACCAAAACATTGGGTGGCAACCTAACGGTAGAAGGAACATTGACTATTACCAATTCCAGTGGTTTCTTATCTATTGGAGCTAATACCCTTACCCTAAACGGAGACGCCACATTAACCAATGGTAAACTTATTGGCTCATCAAGTTCTAATTTAACCGTAAGTGGCACCAGTGCAACCAATGCCGGAATAGGTTTCAGTCAATCAGGAAGTAACAATCAACTCAATACTTTTACATTGAACCGCTCATCGGGTGGTGCTATATTACAAGATAACCTCAATATCATTAATCGCCTTGTAATTACTGCAGGAAACCTCAATACCAATAACAATACCATCGGATTAATTTCTTCGGGAATTTCCAGCACTGCTCGTGTTGATCAGGTTGGTGGAAGTATTTCCTATGGTACTTCTGGTGGGGTTCGGGTTGAAAGATATATCACTGCTGGGTTTAGAAGTTATAGAGATCTTACCCCAACTGTACAAACCTTTAGTAGCAGCATTTATGCCAACTGGCAAGAAGGGGGATCTGCCCCAACTGGCTATGGAACACATATTACAGGTGTTGTAGGCACTCCGGGCGTTGATGTAAACACTGGTTTAGATAAAACCCAAACAGGAAACGCTTCTATGTTTACCTACAATGGAACTACCTTTCCTACGGTTACCAACACTGCCTCTACACAATTAGATCCTTACAGAGGATATAGGGTATTAATTCGTGGCGATAGAAATGTAAACCTATTATCCAATCCTACCCCAACAACCATGAATACAGCCACTGTGCTGCGTGCAACGGGTAAACTCATTTATGGCAATGTCACTTTTAGTACTTCTGGAGTTAGCAACGGTGTACACTCTTCTTCTTACGCACTAACCAATTCAAGTACAATTGCATTTAGTTTAATTGGCAATCCTTATGCCTGCCCTGTAAGTTGGGGTAAAGTGTTAGACAATGCAGGTACAGCCAATATTCAAAGTACCTATTGGTATTTTGATCCTACACTAGGAATCAATGGTGTATATGCAACTTGGATTAGAACTGGTGGTTCAGGATCCGAAGCAGGCACTAGCAATGGTACGGGCAGTACCAATAATTTTATACAACCTGGTCAAGCCATCTTTGTAAGAAACAATAGTAGCACCAGCCCTGCTGTTCAATTCACAGAGTCTAATAAAGCAGTGGGCAGTTCTGCAGTATCTGTGTTCAACTCACCAACTGATCCATTACCGCTAAATAAAATTGGCATTATTCTGCATCGTTTTGTACCAGAAAGAGGAAATGTAATTATGGACGGAGCGGCTGTTTTATTTGGCAGCAACAATAGCAACGATATTCTTTCAACAGAAGACGCTGGCAAAATAACCAATGGCAACGAAAACTTGGCCTTAGTAAATAGTACCAACGGCACTAATTTACTTAGTATTGAAAGCAGAAAATTATTAATCAATAATGATTCTATTCCGCTTCGTTTATGGAGGGTAAATAATAATACCAATTACACCCTCAACATCATCCCTACCAATTTTTTATCGAATGGTACCCTTACTTTTTTAAGAGACCGATATTTAAATAAAGACATTTACATTAAGCCCAATTTAGATACGACTAAAGTGGAGTTTACTACACTTACTACCGATTCAAGTTCCTTCTTTACTCGTTTTGCTTTTATTGCCAAACAACCCATTCCTATTCAACCTACTTCGCAATTGGTATCGCTTTCAGGTACTTTGAATGGCAGTACAACTATCCTTTCGTTTAAACCACAAAACGAATTAAACTTATTAATGTATGATGTAGAAAAGTCTATTAACGGCATTGAATACACAACCCTTACTCGCATCTACTCCAATGGTAGCAGTACTTACAGCTATACAGATAGCAGCTTGCCAATAGGTAAAGTGTACTACAGAATTAAAACCTATCAATACGATGCGGGGGGTTATTTTAATAGCAATATCGTAATGCTAGAAACAGATAATAAGCTCGATTTTGTGAGTGTTTATCCTAATCCTGTTACGGGCAATTCACTGAATGTTCAAATGAACCAACTAGAGAAAGGTAATTACCGGGTTTCCATTATCAACAATGAAGGAAAAGTACTGTTTGCTCAAACGATCAACCACAACGGTTCCTCTGCTACACAGCAAATTCAATTCAATCGTAATTTTACCAATGGGGTATATCGCTTGCAATTGGTAAACGGCACAACCAATAAACAATATTCAACTAAAATTATTTTTACCAATCGATAAAAACAATAAAGCGGATTTAATATCCAGTGAGCATGAAGCAAAAAAGAACCTATATTATTTTATTGATTGTTTTACTCAAAACAATGCCTGCTTTTTCGCAGTTAGGCGCACCTGTGTTTGGCGGACTCGACACATTGTATATGCCAAGTGATTCTTTATCGCTCACCATCGATCCCGATCCCAATAACAATCCTTTTTTAAATGGTGGGCAAAACCCCATGCGCGCCGCAGATGACCCTGGTGGCCCCGGAAGTGGCGGTGGTGCAGGTGATCCTCCACCAGATGCCATTATTCCTTTTGATGGGGTAGGTGTTGTTGTGTTGGTACTTTCTGGTGCCTTAATAGGGCTTTGGCGTAGAAAAAAATCTAGCCAAGCATCTACAATTACTCAATAACTTTTTTTCTGTAATACAACAACAGGCCAATAATACAAATGTATACAATGGTATTGTATAGGGTATGATGATCAAACACCCCAACACTGATCCAGTGTTTATAGGCTGCTAAAAGCAAGAAGGCAATTCTGAGAATATTCAATATAGTAATGGTAAACAAGCCAATCAATATCCATTTGATCTTGGTTTTAATATTGCCTACTAAATCGGTTACTAAAAAAGAAACCCAAAAAGAAAGCACACCAATACCCAAGCATTCATAAATTAATTGGATTCCATTTTTCCCATTTAAGTATAAATAATAAGCCCCGCGAGTATATGCATTATACCCCATCCATTTTAGCAATTGTTCTGCACTATGCAATAGAAATTGTCGATACCAACTTACATAATCAATCTGTTTTAAGAAAGGAATATACCGCCCACCTTCTACAGACAATCCAATAAATGCATAAGTGCCAAAATAGAGCACACAAAAGAGCAGCAAAAATTTAATGAGAAAAATAAAATAGGTTTTGGATGGCATACTACCTGCAAAATACACATTCAATGGGCAAAAAACAGCAGTTCAATATTTTTACTATTAACTTTAAAGCCTAAACCTTTAGCATGGGCAATAGATACTACTCACTAGATGTTTTTCGCGGCGCTACAGTAGCGTTGATGATTTTGGTGAATAATCCAGGTAGTTGGGGCCATATATTTGGCCCATTAGAACATGCTCCTTGGCATGGTCTTACCCCTACCGATTTGGTCTTCCCCTTCTTTTTATTTGCAGTAGGTAATGCCATGGCATTTGTGATGCCCCGCTTTGAGCAAGCTGGCCCTGCTGAGTTTTGGAAAAAAGTACTCAAAAGAACCTTACTGATTTTTGCCATTGGTTTATTCTTGAATTGGAGCCCCTTTGTAAAATGGAGCGGAGAGTCCCAAGTTGCCAAAACCTGGGAAAATATTCGCATACTGGGCGTATTACAAAGAATTGCCCTCTGCTACTTTTTTGCCTCTGTAATTGTTTTTTATGGCAAAACCAGAGGCGCATTTATCATGGGGATGATTATCCTAATGCTCTATTGGTTTATTTGTTTTGCTGCAGGACAAGCAGGTGATCCCTATAGTTTAGCAGGATGGTTTGGTACTTCTATCGACATCAATATATTGGGTATAACCCATATTTATAAAGGCGAAGGTGTTCCTTTTGATCCAGAAGGTTTGATGAGTACCCCAGCGGCCATTGTTCAAGTGATTTTTGGATTTTTAGTTGGGCAATACATTCAACTAAAAGGAAAGCATTTTGAAATGCTCTCCCACTTACTCATTGCTGGCATCATTTTGATGGTAACAGGTTATTGCTGGAGTTTAAGTTTCCCCATCAATAAAAAAATATGGACCAGTAGTTATACCATTTACACTTCGGGCATGGCCATACTCACTTTAGGTACCCTTATTTATTGGATTGAATTTAAAAATATCAAGGGCAATTGGAGTAAATTCTTTGATGTATTTGGAAAAAATCCCCTGTTCATTTTTGTACTCAGTGGCTTTTTACCGAGGGTATTGGCTTTATTAAGATGGCCCAATGTGATTAATCCAGATGGTTCTAATAAATATACTTCCCCGCTACCATGGTTCTACGAAAATATTTGTAAACCCATTGCCACAGATGAAAGAGTAGGCTCCCTAGTATATGCGCTTACGATGATTGCTTTTTATTGGCTAATTGTATATATATTAGATAAAAAGAAAATCTATATCAAAGTTTAAGTCCCCCCAATGAAAACCCTTATTACTAAAATTATTTTTAGAAAAAGCATCATTCTATTTGTAATTGGCATAACACTCAGTACTACTTTTCATTTTAAATCAGAAAGTCTTTATATTGTAGATAAAAGAAAAGAGGACGCTGGGCCAACACAAAGCATTGATTCATTTTTTGTTGCTGCTATGCGAATGACGCATACCCTGGAATTTAATCGGCAAAAAATTTTTGGAGGCAAGAAATTAGCAGGATTAAAAGCAGATTTTTTTAGGCCTGCTACCATCGATTTAATGACAGGAGATGGAGCATGTGGTAGTAATTCAACGGTATTGGCCAGAATTTTAAAAGCAGGTGGATATCAAGTAAGAATTGCACATATGTCTGTAGAAAATTTGGCTGCTGGGCATATGGTAGTGGAAGCGAAAAAAAGAAGCAATTGGATTGTACTAGATCCACTATTGCAACAATATTTTAAGAAACCAGATGGTGGGCTTGCTTCCTTTAAAGATGTACAAACAAATTGGGCTTATTATCAACAACAAACTAGCCCTAGTTATGTACCAGCTTATAAATATGAATCGGTACGATATACCAACTGGAACAAAATTCCATTGCTGGGTAATTTTATTCAATCTAGTTTAGGAATAGTCATTGGTAAAGAACAAACCAATGATATAGCCATTCGTTCCTACATTTTGAGGAAATATCATTTTTTATACCTATTTAGCTTAACGGTATTTATTTTTTCTTGTTGCTGGCTCTTAGTGGCTATTCAAATAAAAAGAAAACAGAAAATTAACGCAGTTTAATAGCAGGATTGCCTGCATAAACTCCGGGCTCAGTAATATCTTTACTAACAACAGCACCCGCCCCAATTACCACATGGCTACAAATTTGTACAGGTAAAATAGTAGCATTGCTACCAATAGAAACATGATCGGCTATATTGGTAGCTTTCCATTTGGTTGCATCATTAACAGGGCCGCCGTTGGCAAATAAATCATTCACAAACATTACTCCATGCCCAATAAAACAATCATGGCCTATTTGTACCAAGGAGCAAATAAAACTGTGTGATTGTATTTTACAGCGCTCCCCAATCACAACCCCCTTTTGAATTTCAGTGAAAGGCCCAATAAAACTATTGCTTCCGATTTGGCATTCATAGATATTGCAAGGAGATACAATGGTCACATTTTCACCCATGCTAACATCACGAATACAGGATTCAACTAAATTAAATGGGTTGGCCATTTTTGATTGATTGATGATTTTTAATCAGATGAATTTATTGTATAAATCATTGGTGATCTTTCGTTATTTTTTTTGATATTGCATAATTTCTTGAATCACCTGAATGGTGGCAGCAGCTTCTGAAACAGTTGTATAGTAAGGCTTCCCATGCTTCAATGTATTTACCATACTCTCGTACACATAGTGATGATTGCGCATAGAGCCTTGGTAGGTTCCATAATCGTTGGCTTCTTCTACAGTTATTTTTTTAACAAATCCTTCAGGTAGTTTTAACCCCTCCACATCTCCAAACTCAATCTCATTTAAATACGCCCCACCAATTTTCACGATTCCCTTTTCTCCTAAAATGGTTAAGGATCCTTCTCTATTTTTTTCATAGGCATTCACTGAATAATGCATGGTTCCAATACTCCCATTAGCCCATTCAAAAATCACTACTCCCTGATCCTCCCCTTCAATGGTTGATTGATGGGCCAAATTATTTAAAGTAGCAGTTAGTTTTTTAGGCATCCCAAAAAACCATATAAGTATATCGATGAAATGGCTGAACTGAGTAAATAAAATGCCGCCGTCAAAAGTTTTTGTTCCATGCCATTCATCCGCATAATAAGCGGCATTCCTATTCCAAAAACAGTTCAGCTGAACACTATAAATAGTACCCAATTGCTGCAGATCTAATAATTGTTTTACAGCTTGCACAGGTGGGTTAAACCTATTTTGCATTACTGTAAACAGATTTCGTTGATTGAGTGTAGCAACCTCTATCATTCTATTTGCATCTTCTAAATGGATAGCCATGGGCTTTTCTACCAATACATGAAAGCCGGCATTCATTGCAGCAATCGCATGGGAAGCATGCAACCCATTGGGCGAACAAATCACTACTACATCTATGCCTTTTTCATTTTTGAATAATTCATTGGCCAATTGATAAAAATGAGCGCCATGCAATTGTGCAAATAGTTCTCCCTTTTCATCATCAATGTCACATACGGCTACTAATTGTCCATATTGCTTTATCTGCGCTGCATGAATTGCAGCAGCTTTTCCGCAACCAATAATGGCAAATTGTAGTAGTTGCATAATTAATTAAATAAAGTAGCTGCTTTTTCTAGGCTTTCCGGCTTACCAACGTCCAACAAAATAGCACCCGTATGATTAAAGCCTTGCACTGCATCATTTTCACAGGCATCTAAGTACACATCAATCATAGAAAATTTACCCTCTCGCTTGATGGCAGAAAATATAGTAGCGCTTATTACATGGATGCCACTAAAAGCCATTGATTGAATTCCCACTCTATCGTTGGCACGCAATACAGGCCCCTTCTCTTCCCCAGTGCTATTATTTCTCCAACCCACCAATTGCATTGCATTATTAAATAACAAATAACGCGATGAATCTCTTTCACTTACGGCTAATGTTGCCAATGGTTTATTTTGTTGATGCGCTTTGATCATGTTACCCAAATCCATATTGGTGAGTATATCTGCATTCATCAAAACAAAATCAGTATCCCCTTTAAAATACCAGGCGGCTTTTTGTAATCCTCCACCTGTTTCTAAAACGGCTTTTGTTTCATCAGAGATAGTTACTACCGATCCCCATCCATTATTTGCGCTAATTGTATTGATAATTTGATCGGCAAAATGATGCACATTCACAATTACTTCATCAATACCAAACTGTTGTAAATAAACAATGTTTCGCTCTAACAAACTCTTCCCATTTACCATCGCCAATGCCTTGGGATGATGATCTGTAAAGGGTTTTAGCCTAGTACCCAATCCTGCTGCTAAAATCATTGCTTTCATCTACTTCAATTTATTTTACCCAGTTATGGCTATTGGTATGCTTCAAATTCACTTTTACTTTATACTTATTGCGCAAATGCCTAGCGGTTTGTTCTGCTGCATAAACACTGCGGTGTTGCCCACCTGTGCATCCAAAATTAATCATCAGGTGTTCAAAATCTCGGCTTAAGTAATTTTCTACGGTGATATCAATTAAGTCCCAAACACTATTTAAGTACTTACCCATTTTAGTTCGCTGATCTAAAAAATCTTGCACCGATTTATCCTGCCCCGTAAATTTTTTATACTCATCAAATCGTCCAGGATTTAAAATACCGCGCATATCAAACATGAACCCGCCCCCATTCTCTGTATCATCTAATGGTATTCCTTTTTTGTAACTAAAACTACATACTTCAATTACCAATGGTGTTTCAGCTGTTGCCTGTGGCACTTGAAATCGTTCAATCATTTCATTGGCCACCACCAAATGCAATACTCTGTCAAACTCTGGCGTAACAATCCCTACGCGCTCTTTGTCTATAAAAAATTTCAAGTTCTGCAATGCCAATGGAATGCTAGATAAAAAATGCGCTTTGCGTTCAAACAATCCCCTGAAACCATAAGCTCCCAATACTTGTAACAAACGAATGAGTACATAGCCATTGTACTGGCTTACAAATGTGATGCGATCTACTGGATGCGCTAATAATTGATCTACCTCATCCATATAATAATCTAGCAAACTTCTTTTCCATTCTTCACTCAGTTCTGCCTTGGCCTGCCACAATAAAGAAGCCACATCATATTGCAAGGCGCCCTTCATTCCTCCTTGATAATCTATAAAATAGACCGCATCATTTTGTACAATGATATTTCTGCTTTGAAAATCGCGGAACATAAAATACTTATGTTCTGTGCGTGTTAAATAAGTGCTCAATGCATCAAAGTCTTCTAGCATCGCTTGCTTATCGTAGGGCAGTTGTAGCGTATCTAAAAAATAATATTTAAAATACAGCAGGTCACTCATGATGGCCTGCTTGCCAAATTCTTTGGCAGTTAAACACCAATCATAGTTGAGCCCTTTGTCTCCCAATACTTGTATGCGGGCCAGTTGAGATAAACTTTGTTTAAATAAATCATACACATAATCATTATGCCCATGGGCTTCTAATTGATTCAGCAAGGAGGAGATTCCTAGGTCTTCCTGAATATACAATGTATGATCTTCATTAGCACCATAAATAGAAGGAACAGGCAATCCCACATTTTTAAAATGCTGGCTAAAATGAATAAACGTAGCTGTTTCTTTGGTGTTGCTGCTATGGGTTGCTATAAAGGTTTTATCACCTGCATAAATTCTAAAATATACCCGGTCACTCCCACTCTGCGGAATTTTTTCAATGCGGCTAGCGGTTTCCCCGCAAACCTTGGTAAATAATTGGCCAATCGCTTCAATAACAGCTTCCATGCGTTCGTCTAGTTTCAACGAAAATAAAGATTCGTTTGCACTTAATGCTTGTGAATTAGCCGTAGTAATATTTTAAAGTAAAGATGTGGTCAAATTAAAGGGCATTTCATCGTAGGTTCTACCGCCCAACTCTCTTCCGGCTTTCTTTTTATTTACACCTCCCCATTGTTTA
>VIKJ01000035.1:21410-26567 GCA_008080615.1 Chitinophagaceae bacterium
TAAAGAAGAATGCAACCCCTTGATCTTGGCATTGCTGCCGAATATCCCAAACCCAAGATTCAAGCATTGGTCTTGCCTTTCTACCACTTTCACCTCCAACTATTACCCAATTGATATTATCTAAATTCATATTAACTAGTGGCCCAATCAATGGCTCACAAGATAAAAATTTAGTAGTGGCATTTGTTTCTCGAAGAAAATCAATTCGGTCTGTTACCCGCTGATCTTCAACCGATACCCCCATCCAAATATTGGGCGTCCAATTCAATAAATGATGCAATTCATACAACCTATCTGCTCTTTTTGTAAGAACCTGATAGGTGTGTTGGGGTGTATTATTCATTACTTCAAAAACGCTTTGAATAAAATTTAAAGGAACTTCCCGATGAAACAAATCACTCATCGAATTCACAAAAACCACTTTTGAACCTTTCCATGTATAGGGGATATTTAAAGCATCATCATGTGTGCGTATTTTAAAACCTTGGCTGTACTTTTCAATGCCCATGGCTTGCAATCTTCTTGTCATTACTTCAGCATAGCAATTTTTACATCCAGCTGAAATTTTCGTGCAGCCAGTTGTAGGATTCCAAGTCATCTCTGTCCATTCAATTGATGATTGTGCCATGATTATTCACTATATTTTTTAACAATATCATTAGCGATTTTTGCAGCTAGTTTATTAATATATGTTAGAAATAATTGATACATTATTGAATCTGAAGAATTGTTTAACCAAAAAGCATTTAAACAAATAATTGATACCCAATAAATTAACGATTATTTAAGCTGTTTAAAAAAAATTTTACTTAAAATAAATGTTATTCAATTAAATAATATACTTTGCACTCGTAACAGAACGTTTCGTACGTCTGCCATAAGACCTGAAAAGGTAGCAATGTTCCCCTGTTACAAAAAACAAAATCGATTTTATGGCTGGTGATTTATTTCATCAGCCTTTTTTATGTACATAGTATTAAACATCAATATATTTTCTCCAGACTTATTCACTATACTCATTATAACGTGGTAAATTTTATTGTTTATTATTTTTTTAAATAGAATTGCCTTATTTCTTCTTCTATTATTATTTCCCACTTCATAAAAATCAGGAGAAGATAAAACGATTGGAATAATTTCAAACAAGAACATGCCTAATCCCACTTGCGGTAAGATATTTAATACACCCTTTAACATCAATACCTGTTTCTTCTAAAATAATTTTTGCTTGAAAATTAGGAACACTAGAAAAATTGATTTCCTTGTAAGAATTGGTAGTATCATTTTTGGCAAACTGTACTAAAATTGAAATTTTACTCACCAGAAAAAAAATTAAAATAGAATAAATTACAAGAAATTGAAAACATTAATTTACAATTTAACAATTGATATATATATAAATTTTACATAGAAAATATAAACATATCAAGGCCTCAATGCAAATACATTCACTTGCTGGTAACGATCAAAATCGTGTTGCTTTTTTAATAAGATCAATTCCTTGATGGCAACCGTTCCAGAAAAAAGGCAGGCCTGCTCTGCACCCGTTAATTGAGGGCGAATGGTAAACTGCATTTCGGGACAATCGCTACTACTGATGTATTGGCTTACTACTTTTAATTGTTGCACCAATTGCTGAAAAGGTGTACGATCGGTTATAAATAATTGCAGTTTTCCTGTAGGCGTTTCTATCCGCTGCGCCAACTGCGTAGTAAATTGTTGCTGATTGCTAATAATGCGGTGCATCCAGCGCAGCAGGGTTTCTTCCATCAATTCCTTGGCTTTAAATACAGCCAGCTCTATGGGAGGGGCAGTTATAGATAGCGCAGCGGTTGCTGAAAGTGACGCTGCGTCCAAAGAGCGTGCAACATGCACAACGGGCGGTTCCGCCGCCGAAGCAGCATGCAATACCTGCGGATAAGCCATCAACACATATTCACTGTATTGTTCAGCCCTGTTTAGCCTGCCCAACCGCGTTGTTACAAAACCTGCCTGCATAAATAAAAATTGAACGATGATAATTATTTTAGTATAAATTTACTAAATAATTTAGCATTACAAAATATATTTTATGGGGGAGAATGAATGGTATGGGGCTGCCTACAAGGGCTCTAAGCAATACGATCAGTGGGAAGTGCCCACCGCCAATGCGACGGGTTTTGGGGCCGCGGCCGACGATTATATGGAAAGAGGGATCGACTTAAATGAGCAATTAATCAGCAATAAACCCGCTACTTTTTTCTTTAGAATGAATAGCGATGCCATGATGGGCGCAGGCATTTTTAACGGCGATACCCTAATTGTAGACAGAAGCATCAAGCTAACCGACGGCAAAATCATCATCGCCATTTTAGATGGAGACTTACTGGTGCGGCGCTTCCATAAAAAAATGCAGCAAGTAATATTGGTGGCAGAAAATAGTAAGTATGCCGATATTCCCATGACCGGATTTAGTGAAAGAACCCATGTATGGGGAGTAGTTACTTATTCCATTCACGCTACTATATGATTGGAATTGTAGACTGTAATAGTTTTTATTGCTCCTGCGAAAGGTTGTTTAAACCCGAACTGGCCAACAAGCCCGTTGTAGTATTAAGCAATAACGATGGATGCATTGTATCGCGCAGCGATGAAGCCAAAGCCTTGGGTGTTGAAATGGCGGGGCCCTATTTTATGGCAAAAGCCACTATTGAAAAATATGGGGTAGCTACCTTTTCTTCTAACTATAATTTATATGGAGATTTAAGTTGGCGGGTGATGGAAACCCTGCGCACACTATTGCCGCCCATGGCAGTGGAAGTGTATTCGGTGGATGAATGTTTTATTGATCTAAACCATATTGCTCCTAGTGAACTCACTGAGTTTTCTACCCACTTAAAAGACACGGTAGAATTATGGACGGGCATTAAAGTATCAATTGGTGTAGCACCTACCAAAGTGCTTAGTAAGGTTGCCAATAGAATTGCTAAGAAACACAAAATTGAAACCAACTGTGTATTGGTATTGGATACACCCGAAGCCATTGAAGAGGCCTTGCATCAAACAGCTGTAGAAGATATTTGGGGCATTGGCAGGCAGTATGCCAATAAACTAAGGCTATTGCAAATCAATACGGCTTATGATTTAAGCAAAAAAAGTATTGATTTTGCGCATCGCAATTTGGGTGGCGTAGTAGGTATGCGATTGATTCGCGAATTAAATGGAATGGAAAGTATTCCCATGCACGAAGAACATGTATCTAAAAAAATGATTGCTACTACCCGCATGTTTGGCACACCAGTAACCGGTATTGAACAAATTAAAGAAGCCATTTCTACCTACACTTCTAGGGTAGCAGAAAAACTGCGTCGTCAACATTCTGCTGCTTCAACCATTACGGTATTTGTAGTAGCCAAAGAAGCAACACAGCCCGGTAGCCGATTTAAACACGGACCTTCTTTAAGCACGTATATAGAACTTCCACAAGCCACTTCTTCTACACATGAACTCATCAAACCCGCTGTGGAATTGGTTAGTAGGCTGTTTGAACAAGGCAGGGTCTATAAAAAAGCAGGCGTAATTGTAAGCAATATTGTACCCGACAGTTCTATACAAGGCAATTTATTTGCAGCGCCCGAAGCCAATAAAAACAAGCTATTGATGAATACCATCGACAACTTAAATTTTGCTATGCGCAACGATATGGTAAAATTTGCTTCGTCGGGCACCAAGCGCAATTGGAAAATGCGGCAAGAATTGCGCAGCCCAATGTATACTTCTCGTTGGGATGAAATTTGCACGGTACGCTAGTAGTATAGAATAAAAATGATTTATCTTTCAGCATAAACTATTGCATGAAAAAAATACTCCTGATTGCAGCCTTACTCATTCAACAAATAGGGTTTGCACAAAAAATCACCGCCATTAAATGCGGACAAATATTAGATACAAAAACCGGACAGCTAAAACCCAATCAAGTAATTATTGTAAAAGACAATATCATTCAACAAATAGTTGCGGCTAATAGCTTTAACCAAAAAGCCGATACCATTATAGATCTTAGTAATTACACAGTATTGCCCGGATTAATCGATTGCCATACGCATGTGCTATTACAAGGAGATATTACCAGTGAAGATTATGATGTGCAAGTATTAAAAGAGTCCATTCCTTATCGCGCCATACGCGCAATAAACAGTTGTAAGCAAGCATTGATGAATGGGTTTACCACTATCAGAGATTTAGGAACAGAAGGTGCAGGCTATGCAGATGTAGATTTAAAAAAAGCCATCAATAAAAATATCATCCCTGGGCCAAGAATGTTGGTGTCTACACTAGCCATCAATACCACGGGGCATTATCCACTAAAAGCATCAGACTATGCTTGGGAACTGAATTTGCCCAAGGGTTTGCAAGAAATTACCGGTGCCGATGAAGCGCGCAGAGCGGTTCGCCAACAAATTGAACGTGGTGCCGATTGGATTAAAATTTATGCAGATAGAGGCTATCGCAGATTGGCAGATGGCAGTTATAGAAGCTTGCCCAATTTTACCCCCGAAGAAATAGCAGCCGTGGGTGATGAAACCATCCGTTCTGGAAAAAAATTAGCGGCCCATGCGGTTGCAAGAGATGGGGTAATTGCATCAATCAATGCAGGTGCTAGCAGTATAGAACACGGATTTGGCATGGACGATGAATGCCTTAAATTAATGGCCGAGAAAAAAGTGTACTGGTGCCCTACAATTTATGTAAACGATTATGTTGCAGAAGGCAGGGCCAAATTGGGCAGCCCTATTCATCAATATTTTACACAATCAGAACCTGAATTATTTAAGAAAGCCCTTAAAGCAGGCGTTCCCATTGCTTATGGAACGGATATTGGCGGATACGATTGGAACGAACCACAGGCCAAAGACTTTGAATTTATGATTCAATATGGCATGAGTAATTTACAAGCCATTCAAACGGCCACGGTGAATGCAGCCGATTTATTAGGCTTATCCGATAAAATTGGGGAACTGAAACAAGGTGCTTTTGCCGATATTATTGCCATTAAGGGAGATCCGCTCAACAACATCAAAACCTTGGGTAACGTGCAGTGGGTAATGAAAAACGGTACGGTTTACAAAAAATAATAGCCAAAATTGTTCGGTAATCGTAATTTCGCGCAATTCCTGA
>VIKJ01000035.1:26629-34380 GCA_008080615.1 Chitinophagaceae bacterium
CTACACTCAACTCCAACGAATCAATCCCTTCTAAAAAGAAAAAGATCATTGTTTTAGGCTCTGGTCCTAACAGAATTGGTCAGGGAATTGAATTTGATTACTGCTGCGTTCATGGCTTATTGGCCATTAAGGAATGTGGTTTTGAATCAATCATGGTGAATTGTAATCCCGAAACGGTTTCCACCGATTTCGACATGGCCGACAAATTGTATTTTGAGCCGGTGTTTTGGGAACATATTTGGGAAATCATAGAGCTAGAACAACCAGATGGGATCATTGTACAATTGGGTGGTCAAACTGCTTTGAAATTAGCCAGAAAATTACACGAAAAAGGAGTTCCAATTGTGGGTACTTCATTCGACAATATGGACATTGCCGAAGATCGTGGTCGTTTCAGCGATTTATTAAAAGAATTAAATATTCCTTACCCTGAATATGGTACTGCTTATGATGCAGATGAAGCCATTAGTGTTGCCAATAGAGTGGGATATCCAGTTTTAGTAAGACCAAGCTATGTAATTGGTGGTCAGAGAATGAAGATTGTTATCAATGATGAGGAAGTAGAGAAAGCAGTAATTAGTTTATTGAAACATTTACCAGGTAATAAAATATTGATTGATCATTTTCTAGACAGATGCCAGGAAGCAGAAGTAGACGCCATTTTTGATGGAGAGAACTTCCATATCATGGGTGTGATGGAACATATTGAGCCGGCTGGTATTCACAGCGGTGATAGCAATGCAGTACTACCTGCTTTCAACCTTACACCACTTGTAGTTGAAACCATGGAATTTTATGCAGAAAAAATTGCAAGAGCCCTACAAATAAAGGGATTGATCAATATTCAATTTGCCATTAAAAATGATAAAGTATATGTGATTGAAGCCAATCCACGTGCTTCCAGAACTACGCCATTCATTGCAAAAGCCTATCAAATTCCATATTTGAATATTGCTACCAAAATCATGTTGGGCGAAGCAAAAATTACCGACTTTGTAATTGAAAAGAAATTAGAAGGCTACGCAATTAAAGAACCCGTATTTAGTTTTGAAAAATTTCCTGGTGTAAATAAAGAGTTAGGGCCCGAAATGAAAAGTACAGGAGAAGCCATTCGATTTATTAAAGACTTAAGAGATCCTTATTTCCGCACTTTGTATAAAGAGCGTAGCATGAACTTGAGCAGATAAGTATTAATACCTTTTTTCAATCCTTTTTTAACGGCTGCAACAAATGTTGTGGTCGTTTTTATTAGGTTGAATAATGCGAACCCAATTTAAAGAACAGGCCTGGTATCAACTTCCTTTTATCCGCATCTGCCTTGCATTGATTGCTGGCATTTTACTGGGAGATATTTTTCTCTTTTCAACAATTGTTGTAGCGTACACGATGCTGTTTGCTGCTATTGCATTATTGTTATTTAATGTATTGCCCACGAAAAAAAAGTATAGCTATCAATGGTTGGCAGGACTGTTGATCCACTTACTCTTTACTGCAATCGGAATCCTACTGATTGAAATCCATCAACCAAAAAAGATTGCTCAATTGCAAGCCCCTTTATTGGTTCGCGTATTAGAACCCATTACCTATACGCCAAAGACCGCTAAAACATTGGGCTTAACGCAGAACGGAAAAATCATACTTTATTTTCGGCGAAGCAATCACAACGAAGCAGGTAATAAACTAGCCAATCAAAGCAGTAATCAAATCCAATTCATTCAACCGGGCACTCAGTTAATTCTACGAAAAGCACCAGATACCATTACGGCTACAAGCAACCCAGGTGGTTTTAATTTTAAACAATACGCAGCAGCACAAAAAATATACTATCAAACCTATTTACAGCCCAATGATTTTATAATTGTGGGCAAAGAATCACTTGGGTGGCGGTATCAATTTATTGAAACCATCAAAACTTATGTTTTAAAAACACTTAACCAATATATTGCAGGCAATCAAACGGCAGCAGTTGCAGAAGCCCTTTTAATTGGATACAAAAAAAACCTAGACAAAGAATTATTACAAGCATATAGCAGTACAGGTGTAGTGCATATTATTGCTATTAGCGGATTGCACTTGGGTATGATTTATGGCCTCCTCTTATTTTTGATGAAGCCTTTCAAGCGCATCCGATATTTTCATTGGATCAAGCCAATTGTATTGCTTGTAGTAATTTGGATTTTTACTTTGCTCACTGGGGCTTCCCCATCCATACTTCGTTCTGCAGTGATGTTCACCTTTATAATTTTGGGAGAACAACAAGGTAGAACAGCCCCTATTTACAATAGTTTAGCAGCATCAGCAGCCTGTGTATTACTCTACAATCCTTTGCTGCTATGGGATATAGGCTTTCAGTTGTCTTATGCAGCAGTAGCTAGTATTGCTAGTTTCTCAATACCCATCACTAAGCAACTATATATACAAAACAAATTGCTGCGAACTTGTTGGGAGCTTTCTGCTGTAACAATGGCAGCACAAATACTCACATTGCCCCTATTATTATTTTACTTTCATCAGTTTCCCAATTTATTCTTGTTCACCAATTTTATTGCGGTTCCGCTCTCGGGAATTATTTTATATGCCGAAATTATTTTAGTTACAGTTGCTCCAATTCATTCATTGGCAACATTGGCAGGAAAGATTACAGGCATACTCATTCAATGGATGAACCAACTAATAGAGAATGCATCACATATTCCTTTTGCTGTTACCCATTTTATTCAGATCAACTTATTTCAAACCATTTGCCTCTATTGTTGCATCATTGCCATAAGCCACTGGTTATTTAAGAAAAAAACAAGTTCGCTGCTGATTGGGATTTTTTGCTTTGGCTTATTTACTTGCATGGATGCGATTAGTAAAATCAGCGCGGCTCATCAACAAAAATTAATCGTTTATTATCTTCCTAAAACAACAGCTATTGATCTTTTTGAGGGCCAAACCCATCATTACCTGGGCAACCCAACCGTTTACAATAATCCCCTATGGGTAAATAACTATTTAAACCCAACCCGAACCAAGTACAGGGCAGCAATACCCAATGAAAAGCCTATTCAGTTGCAAGCGCCACAATTACTGGTTGGCGCTGCAAAAAAAGTATTCATCCTGCGAAGCAGTAAAAACTTACCCCTACAACCCTACCCCGATTCGGTACATGCAGTAGTGATTACAGGCAATCCTAGCATTCATATGAGTGAAATTGTTCAAGTGGTAAAAACCAATCAGCTGGTATTTGATTGCAGTAATGCAATGTGGAAAATAGAGCGATGGAAAAAAGAAGCAGAGCACTTACATTTGCGCCATCATTCAGTACCCCAAGAAGGTGCTTTTGTATTCGATCTCTCCAAATAAATACCATGCAAAAGAAAATTCAATCTGCCCTTATTTCTGTTTTTTATAAAGACGGACTAGCCCCCATTGCCCAACAATTAAAAGCATTGGGAATTACCATCTATTCAACTGGTGGAACCCAACAATTTTTAGAAGACTTGGGTATTGCCTGTGTGCCTGTAGAAAGTTTAACAACTTACCCCTCAATTTTAGGAGGAAGGGTGAAGACCTTGCACCCCGCTGTTTTTGGAGGGATTTTAGGAAGAAGATATGAGCCGCAAGATTTAGTTGAAATGCAACAATACAATATACCCGAAATTGATCTGGTAATTGTAGATCTATATCCGTTTGAAGAAACACTTAAAAGTACCAACGAAGAAAAATTAATCATAGAAAAAATTGATATTGGTGGTCCTTCGATGATTCGTGCTGCTGCTAAAAACTTCAGGGATATCACCGTAATTGCTGCTAAAGATGATTATGCTGCTTTAGAACATTTATTGGTTAGCCAGCAAGGATCACTTTCATTGGAACAACGCAGAACCTTTGCTGCAAAAGCCTTTGAAGTAGTAATGCATTACGATAATGCTATTAGTAATTATTTTAACCCGCTGCAACAGCAGGTATTGCGATATGGAGAAAACCCGCATCAGCAAGCTGTATTCAAGGGCAATTTAGCCCAAGTATTTACTCAGCTAAATGGAAAAGAATTATCCTAT
This sequence comes from Chitinophagaceae bacterium, assembly GCA_008080615.1. Taxonomy (GTDB): domain Bacteria; phylum Bacteroidota; class Bacteroidia; order Chitinophagales; family Chitinophagaceae; genus Sediminibacterium. Next base: position 30,676 of record VIKJ01000035.1, read on the forward strand.
AATAATTTAGTGGATGTAGATGCCGCTATTCAACTAATTGCAGATTTTAGCAATAATACAGAAGCCGTTTTTGGTATCATTAAACATACCAATGTTTGTGGTATTGCTGCAAGAGCAAGTGTAAAAGAGAGCTGGGATGCAGCATTGGCGGGCGATCCGGAAAGTGCATTTGGAGGCGTATTGGTTTGCAATAAAGCCATTGATGCAGCTACAGCCAATGCCATCAATGAATTATTTTTTGAAGTATTGATTGCGCCTTCATTTAATGAAGATGCATTAACTATTTTAAAAGCCAAGAAAAACAGAATCTTATTACAATTGACCAATACCCAATTTAAAACAAGCACCATTGTTAAATCTATCTTGAATGGTTCTTTAGAACAAGATAGCGATACAGGTAATTTTGAAAAATGGGATGAAGTAGGCGGAAGAACTACAACAGCAACTGAAAATGCCAATTTGGTATTTGCCAATATTGTTTGCAAACATTTAAAAAGCAATGCCATTGCCTTAATCAGCAATATGCAATTGGTTGGTAAGGGATGTGGTCAAACCAGCCGTATAGATGCTTTAAGACATGCGATTGAAAAAGCACATCAATTTAATTTCGATTTAAAAGGAGCAGTGCTGGCTTCAGATGCATTCTTTCCTTTCAATGATTGTGTTCAGATAGCACATGAAGCAGGAATCGAAGCATTTATTCAACCAGGCGGATCCGTTAGAGATAAAGACAGTATAGACTATTGCGTACAAAATGGTTTAGCAATGGTAATGACGGGTACCAGACATTTTAAACACTAGCAGCTTTGTGACAACAAAACAAAAAGCCTATATCGCTTTATGCATTACAAGCACCGTATGGGGAACCAGTTGGATTGCCAGTAGAATGGCTGTACAACAAGCGCCCGCTTTAGAAGTAGCCACCATACGTCAATTTATTGCAGGCTGCATTTTCACTGGATTTTTTTTATTGAAAGGAGAAAAATTGCCCAACCTTAAACAAATGAAATGGATGGCAGGAATGTCTATTCTATTATTTGTTTCGGCCAATGGACTAGCTACAGTGGGTGTGAAATATATTTCCAGTGGCTTGGCTGCATTAATAGCTGCATTGTATCCACTAAGTGTAGTTATTATTGAGCGGCTTTTTTACAACAATAATAAAATCACGGGCTATACTTTCTTAGGTATTCTTCTTGGGCTATCAGGTATTGGTTTGGTATTTTATGAAAATGCTTTTCATCATCAGCAAGCAGGATATTGGATTGGTATTGTTGTTTCCGTTGTTGCCATGCTAAGTTGGAGTGTAGGAACCATTTTTATTGCCCGAAAAAAAATGAATATCAATCCTTACTACGCAACAGGTTTTCAAATGTTATGTGGCTCATTTATACTAGCCATTATGACCCTTGTTTCTGGTGATGCCATTCCGCTTTCTGCTATACCCATAAAAACCTGGATGGCCATTGCTTATTTAGTTGCAATGGGATCAATTCTTGCCTATGTAGCATTCATTTATACCATGAAGCATTTAGAACCTTCCATTGCTTCTTTGTATGCGTATATCAATCCAATTGTAGCTATTTTAATTGGTTCGGTATTGGTTAAAGAAGTGCTTACCCTCAATATTATATTTGGAGCAATTATCACATTGTTAGGAGTATATATTGTAAACCAGAGTTTAAAGAAACAGCGCAAAGCCTTGGTTGAACCCATTGAGTAAAAAAACTTCAACACAATCAATGATTACCTAAGACTACGGAATAAATTATCTCGTAAAATTGCGTAATAAAAAATCTGCATAACTATTCCGCCATTCAATAAATGAAGTTTGCTGTGTTAAAAAATGATTGTGCAAAATAAAAATGCAGTTACCCCCTACTTCTTTTACTGTATCAAAATAATATTGCATGTTGGTTAACGCTTCACTAGCTGTTATGCGCTCATTAAATATGGCCGTTGCATCCATATAACAAAATGGATGAACCGTTAAATTGGTTGGAGTATTGGCTGAAAGATCAAACCAGGCAAAGCTGCCCGCATAAGAAGCCCTGAAACCATTGATGCCAGGGTATCCCATAGAATAGTCTTGTTGTATTCCAACATGGGTCAACTGCTGATAAGTAGCCGGAAAATGAAGTTGAATATAATGTTGCCGGGCAATTGTTACCCTAGTATTACGCTAATTGAAGCCGATTGATCTCTGCTTTCAAAAGCGCTTCACTGGTATTAGATTGAATAGAAGGATGTATACCAATAGAATATTGACGCGCATGATCCTTTATTAACTGTTTCATCGCAGTGCTGTTAGGATCAATATTTTTATCAAGCCCCCTTCTATTTTTTGCCAATAGAAAAAAATAAATAGGTTTTAATTGTAAACTACTGTGCAATAAACTCAGCCAATCATATACATCATAAGGATCTTTTTGTACGCCGTTCAGCACCTGCATTCTTTCGCCCAAAGCATTGATATCTGCCTTGATAAAATCCTTAAAAAATCCGCCTACGTTTCTAAGCACTGAATGATGCAAATAACTATACGCAATATCTATATCGTAACTAGGCGTAAATGAAAATGGAGGCCAGCAAAAACAAGGAATTGAAAAAGATGTTGCTAATTTTTTCATCCACAATTGAATCAGCGGCTGTTGCAAAAAATTAAAGCGAAAAGCCAAACTATTTTCATGATGATACCTACCCAACTCATCCCCTTTAAAAGGCAGGTATTCTTCGTAACGCGTTATTAAATAAAAAGCTGCTGATAAAAAATCAAAAGGGATGCCTGTAGATGTGGTACTGAAAAAAATGGGTAAGCCTTCCCAATCTTTACATTCAACTCTTTGTTCCTGTATAGTTGTTGCGGCTAATAAGCCATGAGGTTTTACCCAACATTCATCAGCTGCAATTGGGGTTTCACTATAATTCAACTTAAATCCATCAAATGCAATAAATGTGTCTTTAGAATCTGTAACTACCATATCCTTGGTAAACAGCACACCAATAATATATTGCAATCTTGTACTAAGCTGGTTGGTATAAAGAATGCTGCGCATGATTAGTGGCGATCTTTCCACTGTTCATTGAATGTTTTCTTGCTAAAGTCTAAATCTGCTCTATGCAAGGTCCAGCCTTTGAATACTTTATTGATCACCCAGTTTTTCATTTTTGCTGTACCTGCATTCATCATGGATCTATTTAAGCTAGCGGTTTTCCAGGCTTTCCATGCAAGGCGTTCTGCAATACTACTATTGCCTTGAATCACCGATTCGTGGCGATTATCTAATAGCAATTCATGCAGGTTAATTTTTACCGGACATACTTCTGTGCAATTGCCACATAAAGAAGAGGCAAAACTCAAATGCTTGTACTCCTCCATCCCACTTAAATAAGGCGTAATCACTTTTCCTATTGGGCCGCTATACGTAGTTTCATATGCGTGCCCTCCAATATTCTTATAAACTGGGCAGGCATTTAAACATGCTCCACATCTGATACAATACATGGCTTCTCGCGCAGTTGTGTTGGTCAACAAATTGGTTCTTCCATTGTCTAATAAGATTACAATCATTTCTTCTGGGCCATCTGTTTCATTGGCCTGCCTAGGGCCTGCAATAATGGTATTGTATACCGTTACTTTTTGACCCGTTCCAAAAGTAGAAAGCAGGGGCCAAAACAAAGCCAGATCATGCACTGATGGAATTA
>VIKJ01000036.1 GCA_008080615.1 Chitinophagaceae bacterium
GGTTTTTAAACTGCAAAAGCATCATCATCCAGATACTTTTTTGCTTTTGTGCTTCATAGATATTTGCACCAAATTTATTTATGCGATTTCCTGCTTCAGATGTAGTAATGCCATTTTCTGCATTGGTGTTAAAAGATTGTATAATTTCTTCTACTGATAATGTATGCACATTTTGTATGGGGTAAATTATTTCCATGATTATATAATCTTATTTTTTAGCGAGCGTTACTATAGTAAAATAATACTGTACTTTATTAAATAAGCAGAAATAAAAAACCGCACTATCCTAACGGGTACAACAATTTTTAAGAACGTAACAGGTGAAAATTTAAAATATCCCGAAATAAAACACACCATAGCGAATGGCAGTGGTGTAGTTGCAGCAAGTATAATAATCACCCAGCCGTATTTTAAAAATAGATCCCCATATTGTTTAAATTTTTTCTGAAATACAATTATCCTTGCAATTTTAGCAGTATGTAAGTATTTGCCCCCTAAAAAAGCAATAAACCCGCAAAGTGAAGATACAATACCCAAAACCAGCACAATCAGAAGAAATTCATTCCCGGCTTTAAATTGGTAAATTTGAGCTATGTTATTAAAATACCCACCTGCATATTTATTAATTAGCATATTAATCGCTACTACAAGCAATAATGCAATGATTGTCCAAAATATTTTTTGGACAATATACTTTTTTAAAAACCGCTGTTCTGTATGAACTATATTATTGTCATCTGCCTTTTTCAAGTTTCATAATTTGATGTTTTATTCAGATGACTTATTAAACACCAGTAAGGGAACTTTGGCATTAAACGAATATTCTGCCGACTTACTAGATAAAAATATTTTTTCGAACCAATTTCTATTTTGATCTGTAAACATGATAATCATAGAAGGCTTTCTTTTTTTTATGGCAGTTTCAATATCGGTTACTAGGGATTCATTTGGGTTTCTATTAGTAAGATTAATATTGATATGGTAAGTGGCCATTTTTTTTACAGCATGCTCAATTGCTTTTATTTGTGAACTGTTTTCTAAAACGGATGTAAGATGCAATAATTCAATTGTTGCCTTTAATGGTTTTGCAAAACCCACAACTTTTACAATTTCCTTTTTAAAATGAACAACGTCGGATGCGTAAAGAATGCTTTTAATGGGAACAGGTTTGTATTTATATGGTACTGCAATTACAGGAATTTGTGAATGATTAATAAGATGTTCTGTATTGGTACCTATAATCCGTTTCAATTTGCCCGCGCCTCTTGTACTGATGCAAATAAAATCGAATTTATTTGTTTGGGCATATTCCATTATACAACTTTGAGGAAAAATGGATTGTTTAATAACACATTTTGCTTTAATTGTATTTATATGTAAGCCAGTATATAGTTTCTCAACAAACAATTCTAATTGTTGCTGAATAATATTTTTTTGTTCTTTTTCATGTGCTTCTATTCTTAAAAAATCCCATGCCGTAGGAGTTAAGATATGGTATGCGTAAAAAAAAGTGAGACCATATTTATTTTGAGCTGCTAATTGAATTGCAAAAAATAAACCTGCTTTAGAATTGTTAGAAAGATCGGTAGTAACGAGAATTTTTTTCATAGGATTTAAATTAAAACACAAATGCTCTTTTCCATTATTGATGTTTAATTTTAGTCGTCGCCTGCCTTTTCTGAATTTTCTAAAGGAGCTGCTGCGCCGTTTACAATTTCAGTGTGTCTTATCTTACCACCTAAGTAACCTGTTCTTGCAACCAATACAAAGCTAAATAGGGATATAAATAGAATCACAATTGCTGTAGTACTTGTTAATGGTGATTTTATCGAGGTTAGAAATAGACCTATGATAGAGGCGATCCCCAAAATAATCAATGATATTAAAGCATACAATGCAAATTCTTCGTGTTCTTTAATTGTAGCTTCTACAATGCCTTGAATATTTTCAACTGTTTCTTCCGCAGCTTCACCTGTTAAATACGAAATACCTGCTCCTATTGAAGAAATGATGAATAAAAAATATGAAGCAATTTTTGTTTCATTGCTTTTCATCCAAAGGCCTAGAATTAATACTACTGCGCCTAAAAGAGAACCAAAAATTGGCAAATGTGTGATGAGTAAGTGAATATGTGTTTGGGTCATGATGTTGAGTTATTGAAATACAATAAATTTTTCTCTCTCAGTTAATGAAAAGTCGCAATGTTTGGGTGCAGTTGTATAAGTGTTACCACAATCTGGGCAAACAAAATAAATTGATGGTAAATTTTTAGAGGAGTTACTGTTAATGTTAGCTAAGGCTTGTTTAAAAAAGGCATTGTGTTTTAGTTCGGTTTTCATAGCATAAATCAAGCTTAAAGAGGCTATTTGATTGTCTGCGGCTTCAGCAGTTTTTAAAAAATCGGGATACATTGTTTTGGCTTCATATGCTTCTCCGTCAATGTCGTCACTTAAGTTTTCTTTTGTTGTTTTTACTTTATAATCAGGAGTGATTATTGCAACAGTTGAACCTGCGTCTTCTATAACAGCTTGATGATTTCTTGCGTGAATGTTTTCCGCCGCAGAAACTGCAGTATATAAAATGGCTATGTTGTGATAGCCTTCCTCATCTGCTTTCTTTGCAAATGCTTCATATTTAGCGGTTGCTGTTTTCTCTCCCTTGTATGCAGATTGCATATTTTCTATTGTTTTGGTTACTGCGTTCATATTTTGTTGAGTTGATTGTTTTATAGCTGGTTTATTATTGCATGAAGTAATTACTAAACAACTCATGGTTGTAAACAGTAAGGAATTTTTGAGGAAACGCTTTTTCATAATTAACTGCTTAGGTAAGTACTAAAGTTAGTTTCAGTACCATCCTAACTTGTTACGCAATTAATTATAAAAGCTATAAGATTCACACAGATAGTTTGCTAAAGTGTATTGAATAGCTAAAGGGTAAAGAGTAATTGTTCTAAAAGGAATTAAACAATTTTAACGGTATCCACACTGTGTACCGCATCGCTGATTTCTTTAATCAGGTTCAGGTCTTTTTCAATGGCATTGCCCACAACAATCACATCGGCTCCTGCTTTACAGTTGAGATATGCTTTTTCTGGTTCGGTAATGCCACCGCCAATTATGAGGGGAATATTTATATGCTTGGCTACTTTTTCTATCATCTGCTCGGTGATGGGTCTTTTTGCTCCACTACCTGCATCCATGTAAATTAACTTCATGCCCAACATTTCACCTGCCATTGCCGTACACATGGCAATTTCATTTTTATCTGCAGGAATGGGTGTTGCATTAGAGATATAAGAAACAGTGGTGGGTGCACCTCCGTCAATAACCATATAACCAGTTGGCATAATTTCTAACCCGCTCTTTTTTACAAAAGGAGCACTAATTACGTGTTGGCCAATCAGCAGCTCGGGGTTTCTTCCTGAAATCAAGGATAAATACAAAAGGGCATCTGCATAACGGCTTACCTGAGATGGTGATCCAGGGAATAGAATAACCGGTATATCACAGCTAGATTTGATTTGTTGAATGCATTCATCTAAGTGGCTGGAAATGACAAGGCTTCCTCCAACATAAAAGTAATCCACCTTGGCTTCCTGACCCAATTGAACCAACTGAGCTATTGCATCTATATCTACCTTATCAGGATCAATAAGCACGGCGAATGATTTCTTGCCTTGCTTTTTGCGTTCTGTGAATTGTTGGTAAATGGTTTGGTTCATGCCTTTATTGAAAATGCTTGCTGCAAAAATGCAGAAAAGTTTTCGTTTTATGCAGTATTTAACGGTCTGTTTCCTTATTTGCTCATATTCAGCGGTATTTAGCAATAATTTGCCTTATTTGCCTCCTTTTTTAAGGGGTTTTGAGGTTTTGTTGAATAAGTGCATTTTTATACAAAAACTATCGATTCAACAGGATTTTTTTTTCAAGATAATTTTCTACAGCTGTGTATAATCAAGCAAAATCAATCAGGATTTGAGGTGCGAAATTATCCACCTTCCTTATCCACAACCTGTGCATATTTACGTACTTGTATTATCAAAACGTAAAGATATTTTCGTCTACCGCCTAAACAAATTACCGTTAAAGTAGGGAATTCGTTAAAAGTTTAAAAACAGCAACTGCTTTATGTCTAACCCACGCACCGCCAAAGGCTTGCAATTCAGCCGCCGCTTCACCCAAGATGGTGTAAGCCCATTTGATATGTTCGAATACGATTATCGCGACAGCATAATCAAAAATCCCAATGGGGAAAAAGTATTCGAAATGAATAATGTAGAGGTTCCCAAACAATGGAGCCAAATTGCTACAGATATCTTAGCACAAAAATATTTTAGAAAAGCAGGTGTTCCTCAAGCAGACGGATCACTTGGTAGAGAAACCAGTGTAAAACAAGTAGCTCATCGTATGGCGCATTGCTGGCGCGTATGGGGCGAACGTTATGGTTATTTCGCTTCTAAAGATGATGCACAAGTTTTTTATGATGAGTTGGCATATAGCATTCTTAATCAGGCTTGCGTTCCTAACTCACCACAATGGTTTAATACTGGTTTGCACGAAGTATACGGTATTACCGGAAAGCCACAGGGTCACTATTATGTAGATCCTAAGGATAGCAAATTAAAAAAATCTAGCAACGCATACGAGCGTCCTCAACCACATGCTTGTTTCATTTTAAGTGTGAGTGATGATTTAGTGAACGAAGGTGGTATCATGGATCTTTGGACACGTGAAGCCCGTATTTTTAAATATGGTTCTGGAGTGGGTACGAACTTTTCTCAAATCCGTGGCGGTGGAGAGAAATTAAGTGGTGGTGGTACTTCAAGTGGATTAATGAGTTTCCTTAAAATAGGAGATCGTGCTGCTGGCGCTATCAAAAGTGGTGGTACTACACGTAGAGCGGCTAAAATGGTTTGCCTAGATTTAGATCACCCAGAAATTATGGAATTCATCAACTGGAAAGTAGGTGAAGAAAAGAAAGTGGCTGCATTAGTTGCTGCTGGTTATGATAATGGATACGAAGGAGAAGCATATGCAACCGTATCCGGACAAAACTCTAATAACTCTGTTCGTATACCCAATGATTTCTTTAAAGTATTAGCAGATGATGGAGATTGGGAACTAAAAGCAAGAACAGATGGCCGAGTGATGAGCAAAGTACCTGCCCGCAAGGTTTGGGAAGAAATTTCTTATGCTGCTTGGCGTTGTGCAGATCCTGGTACACAATATGATACTACCATCAACGAATGGCATACATGTCCTAAGGGAGGTCGTATCAACGCTTCTAATCCATGTTCAGAGTACATGTTCTTAGACAATACTGCATGTAACCTGGCATCTATTAACCTGCGCAAATTCCACGACAACGATACCAATGTATTTGATGTTGCAGGTTTTGAATACACTACGCGTTTATGGACCACAGTACTAGAAATTTCTGTATTAATGGCCCAGTTCCCTTCTAAAGAAGTGGCACAACTATCTTATGATTACAGAACATTGGGATTGGGATTTGCTAACCTAGGTTCTATGTTAATGGTAAGTGGTATTGCTTACGATAGTGAAGAAGCAAGAGGCATTGCTGGAGGTATCTCTGCAATCATGACGGGTATAGCTTATAAAACATCTGCTGAAATGGCTTCCTTCTTAGGTGCTTTTGATAAGTATGATGATAACAAAGAAGACATGCTTCGCGTTATGCGCAACCACCGTGCTGCTGCTTACGACGCAATGGATGCATATGTAGGATTAGAAATTAAGCCTCAAGGAATCAAAGCAAAATATTGCCCTGATTATATTTTAACTGCTGCAACCAAAGCTTGGGATGATGCAGTTCAATTGGGAGAAAAACATGGTTACCGCAACGCACAAACAACCGTTATTGCACCTACTGGTACAATTGGTTTGGTAATGGATTGCGATACAACTGGTGTTGAGCCTGATTTTGCATTGGTTAAGTTTAAAAAATTAAGCGGTGGTGGTTATTTTAAAATCATCAATGAATCTGTACCTCAGGCTTTGAAAAATCTGGGCTACAATCCAGCAGAAGCATTGGCAATTGAGCAATATGCAGTGGGTGCTGCTAATTTTGAGAAAGCTCCATACATTAACAATGCAAGCCTTGCTGCTAAAGGATTTACACCTGCTGAAATTGAAAAATTAAATGGTGCTGCTCGCTCTGCTTTTGAAATAGGTTTCATTTTCAATAGATTCACTTTAGGTGATGAGTGTATGCAACGCTTAGGCTTTAAAGAAGCTGAATACAGCGATTGGAGCTTTAATTTATTAGAAGCTTTAGGATTCTCCGAAGAAGAAATTGATGCTGCAAATGATTTTGTTTGTGGTACCATGACTATTGAAGGTGCTCCATTGTTAAAAGAAGAACATCTTTCTGTGTTTGATTGTGCCAATAAATGTGGTAAGAAAGGAGAAAGATTTATTCATGCATACGGACATATCAGAATGATGGCTGCTTGTCAACCATTCTTAAGTGGGGCTATTTCTAAAACCATCAATTTGCCACACGAAGCAACGATAGAAGAAATATCCGATTGTTATATGCTTAGCTGGCAGTTAGGTCTTAAAGCCAACGCACTTTACCGTGATGGTTCTAAATTAAGCCAACCACTAAGTACAAAGTCTGATAAAAAGAAAAAAGCAACAGATACAGAAGCAGTAGCTGCTGAAGATGCTGCTGTAGAAGCTTCCTCTGAATCAAATATTGTTGACCTAAGTAAGTTAACAGTAGATGAATTATTAGAAGAAGTGCAAAAACGTATGGCTGCTTCAACTGATACTAAATTGAAGCGTCAATTATCTGGAATCGTAGAGAAAAAATCATTGCCGGCTAAGCGTAGAGGATTTACGCAGAAAGCTAAAATTGGTGGTCAGGTAATTTTCTTACGTACCGGAGAATACATGGACGGAACATTAGGAGAAATATTCATCGACCTAGCTAAGGAAGGATCAACCCTTCGCAGTTTCATGAACTGTTTTGCAATTGCTATTTCAGTAGGCTTGCAATATGGCGTTCCATTAGAGGAATTTGTAGAGAAGTTTGTGTTTACCAAGTTTGAACCTTCAGGAATGGTAGACCATCCAAATATCAAAACCACTACTTCATTAGTAGACTTTGTATTCCGTGCTTTGGCATACGAATACTTAGACAGAACCGACCTAGTACATGTGTTGGATAAACCAACCATCGGCAATACCGGTGATGATGAAGGAGAAGCGGTTTTTTTGGGAAAGCCCGAACTCAGTAGCATTCGCGTAACAGCGCCTTCTGCTAACGCAACACCAGCAGTAGTTCCACAGTCTCAGAAATTACAAAGAGCTACAGCAGTAAAATCCGATGCAGGAATGGATGCAGTAAATGCACATGCAAAAGGAATGCAAAGTGATTCTCCATCTTGTAGTACATGCGGTCATTTAACCATCCGCAGCGGTACATGCTATAAATGTTTAAACTGCGGAACCAGTATGGGTTGCAGCTAGTAACAAAAGTTAATCCTTGCCATTTGAAAGAGACGTCCCGATAGTATCGGGGCGTTTTTTTATTGTGATAAATTGTATATTTATTAGCCCCAAATTATACGATCAACTTATTTATTATGCTGAATATTCAAGTAGAAGAATTGAAAAAATTAATCAATTACACTATTTCTATGTTGGTTGCATTTTGTTTTTTTACCCATTCATTGAGCGCCCAACAACTCCATTTTCCCGCTAAAAATTTTACCGATAGTGCTACATTAGCCAATCAAATTCCAGCATTGGCTATTCAAGTATTGGAGCAATTTAAAACATCCAAGGCTGATGATTATTTAGATCAATTATTTCGGTATCAGTTGGTTGCCAAGCAATACAAAGCTGCTCTGCAGACCATGGATAGTAATAAGGCAGAAGTGGCTAAAGAAAAATGGGAGGGCGCCCCAGCATTAGGCATTCAGTTTTATACATATATGCTTACCATGATCAATTTGCCCAATAGCAACCAGTCTTTTGAGCAATTATATGAGTCTACATTGAATAAGGAGTATAGTAAACTTCCAGAATCGGCTAAATCATTTGTTGGTAGTTTTTTTTCTGCAGATGTAAAATCATTGAAGAAAACCTTTGATAATAATTTAAAAAAATACCGATCGGCAGGTGATAGTATTAGTTTAAATGATGCCAAACAATTGTGCAGAAATTTTAATTCTTACACTATTTATAGTAGGGTTAAAGCCATTGGTCTTAAACTACTCACAGCAATAGACAATGAAAAGTATTTTATCAAAGACAGTGTGCTGATTTCTGTAAAAGGTGGAGCAACACTTTCAGCTGTGCTGGTAAAATTAAAAAATAATCCTGCAAAATTACCAGCCGTGCTCATGTACAATATTTATGCTGGTGAAGGTGATTTGTCTACTGCTAAAACAGCAGCTGATAAAGGCTATTTAGGCATTGTTGTAAATACAAGAGGTAAAAAATTAAGTAAAGATAATATTGAGCCATTTGAACATGATGCAGCAGATGCTTATGATATGTTAAGCTGGATTTCTAGTCATGAATGGTGTAATGGTTCTATAGGTATGTATGGAGGAAGTTATTTAGGATTTAGCCAGTGGAGTGCTGTAAAAAAAATGCACCCTGCTTTAAAAACAATTGTACCGCAGGTTGCTGTAGGAATAGGGATCGACTATCCTATGCATAACAATGTATTTATGAGTTATATGCTTCAATGGATTCATTATGTACAAAATTCAAAATTAACCGATCAGGCAGATTTCGGGAATGCTCAAAAATGGGATCGCTTATTTAAAAGCTGGTATGTAAGTGGTACTGCCTTTAATACGCTGGATTCTTTGGATAACGCAAAAAATGTACTATTTCAAAGATGGTTAGCCCATCCTTCATATGATCAATACTGGCAAAGCATGGTTCCTTATCAACAGGAATTTGCCCAAATCAATATTCCCGTATTAACTACAACAGGCTATTTTGATGATGACCAACGTGGAGCCATGTATTATTTTGATCAGCATCATCAATACAATAAAAAAGCGCAGCACTATTTATTGATTGGTCCCTATAACCATGGAG
>VIKJ01000037.1:0-8517 GCA_008080615.1 Chitinophagaceae bacterium
GAGAGTTTAATACTTGTAAAGCAATTGAAGCTGCACTTAAAGATTGGGGTATTGCAACCCGTGTTGTTGCAAAAACGGGTGTTGTAGGTGTATTAAAAGGGGGTAAACCCGGCCCAGTAATTGCACTTCGTGCAGATATCGATGGCTTGCCAGTTGAGGAGCGCAACGAATTAGAATTTAGATCTAAAGCTACTTCCGAATACAATGGTGCTAAAGTGCCGGTAATGCATGCATGCGGTCATGATACCCATATTGCTATGTTACTGGGCGCAGCTGAAGTACTCAGTAAAATTAAAAATGATATTGCTGGTACCGTAGTATTTTTATTTCAACCTGCAGAAGAAGGACCCCCAGCCAATGAAGAAGGTGGAGCGCCATTGATGATAAAAGAAGGTGCGTTAGACAATCCTAAAGTGGATGCTGTTTATGGTATTCATATTTCCTCATCCGGCGATCTGGGAAAAATTTACTATAAACCAGAATCCTTTATGGCTTCATCTGATTGGTTTACCATCAAGGTAAAAGGAAAGCAAAGTCATGGGGCTAGCCCATGGAGGTCAATTGATCCAATTGTTGTAAGTGCCGAAATTATACAAGCATTACAAACCATTGTCAGCCGCCAAATAGATATTACCAAAGCACCAGCAATTATTACAGTGGGTAAAATAAATGCTGGTGTTAGAGCCAATATTATCCCAGAAGAAGCCATGATGGAAGGAACGATTAGAACACTGGATGGTGAAATGCAAAAAGATATTCATGCACGTATAAAGCAAGTAGCTACAAAAATTGCAGAAGCCAATAATGCAACAGCCGAAGTGATGATCGACACCAAAACATTGGTTACGTTTAACGATCCTAAATTGGTGGCAAAATCAATTGCTTCTTTACAAAAAGCTGCTGGAGGTGCAGAGAATGTTCAATTAATTAATTGGCAAACGGGTGCAGAAGATTTTTCATTTTATGGAACAAAAGCCCCCGCATTCTTTTTTAACGTAGGTGCTAGAAGTCCTAAAATTACGCTAGCGCAATCTACCAGCCATCATGCTCCTGAATTTATGTTAGATGATAGCCGTTTAGATGTAGGTATGCGTGCATTTACCCAATTGGTATTGGATTTTACTAAAACTAAATAAGGCTTTACTATGAAAAAAATATTGATTTTATTTGTTTTTGGTATAAGCACAGCGGGTATCAATGCACAAAACAATTTAACGCCCGAAAAACTTTGGCAAATTGGTAGAGTATCTGCAATGGGTTTAAGCAATGATAAAACAGCTGTAATTTATTCAGTTGGTATTCCAGATATTCAAAGCAATAAAACAGTTCGTAAAAAATATAAAATTGCTTTAACAGGTGGTGATGCTACTGAAATAACAGAAACTGGTTCTTTGCTTGTTAACGATCGCATTTCGCCAAATGGGAAATACATTATCAGTAGCGATGAAGTAAAAATAAAAAATATTACAGGTGCTGATACTTATAAAGACTTACCAAAATCTGATGTTTATATATATACAACATTAAATTATCGACACTGGGATACTTGGGAAGATGGTAAATTTAGTCATGTATTTGTTGCCCCAATTGTAAATGGCAAAGCGGGTGATGCAAAAGATATCATGGCCAATGAAGCATACGATTGTCCTCAAAAGCCTTATGGTGGTGATGAGGATTTTATTTGGAGCCCCGACAGTAAAAAAGTATTGTATGTTGCTAAAAAAAGTTACGGAACGGCTTATGCCATTAGCACCAATACCGATTTATATGAGTACAATGTAGAAACAGGTGTTACAAAAAATCTTACTGAAAGTAATAAAGGCTACGATCTTGCCCCTCAATATTCAATCAATGGTACACTTGCCTATTTGCAAATGAAAAGAGATGGTTATGAAGCAGATAAACAAGACATAATTGTTGATGTCAATGGAGTACAAAAAATAAATTTAACAGCAAGCAGAGATGATATTCATGTAGAGGGATTTAAATGGAGTGAAGATGGAAAATCAATTTACTTCTGGGCACCTATCAATGGTACTTTGCAATTGTTTAAAGTAAACAATCCAGGTCTTTCTAAAATGCTTCCTCGTATAGAGCAGATAACCAATGGAGACTTTGATATTACCGGAATTGTTGGGCAAGTAAACAATACCCTTGTGGTAACGCGTACAGATATGAACCATGCCACAGAATTATACACGGTCAATTTGAATGCAGCAGGAAGTTTAACACAATTAACGCATGTAAACGATGCCTTTTATAACAGTTTGCCAATGTGCAAAACCGAAAGAAGATTTATCAACACTACAGATCAACAAAAAATGTTGGTTTGGGTAATTTATCCACCGGGTTTTGATCCTGCAAAGAAATATCCTACCCTACTCTATTGCCAGGGTGGGCCTCAAAGCCCCCTCACCCAATTTTATTCTTTCCGTTGGAATCTTCAATTGATGGCATCACAGGGATATATAGTTGTTGCACCTAATAGAAGAGGAATGCCAGGTCATGGCACTAAATGGAATGAACAAATTAGTAAGGATCATGGTGGCCAGGTGATGAACGACTACTTATCTGCTATTGATGCAGTAAGTAAAGAACCATTTGTAGATAAAAGTAGATTGGGATGTGTGGGTGCTAGCTATGGTGGGTATTCTGCATTTTATTTAGCAGGCATTCACAACAATCGATTTAAAACCTTTATTGCACATGACGGTATTTTTGATACCAAAAGCATGTATGGTACTACCGAAGAATTATGGTTTGTAAATTTCGATTATGGTGGCCCCTATTGGGATAAGAAAAATACTGCTGCGCAAAAAACCTATGGAGTGTTTAACCCAAGTAACTTAGTTGATAAATGGAGTGCCCCTATTCTAATTGTCCAAGGTGGAAAAGATTATCGAGTGCCTATTGAGCAGGGCTTGCAAGCTTTTCAAGCAGCACAGTTAAAAGGAATCAAGAGTAAATTATTGTACTTACCTGAAGAAAATCACTGGGTTATATCAGCTCAAAATGCGTTGGTATGGCAAAGGGAATTTTATAGCTGGCTCAGCGAGACGTTGAAATAATTATTGGTTAAAAAAAAGGGGCATAATTCATTATGCCCCTTTTTTAACCGCCTTTAGTATGCCTGGATCTTAGAATGAAAGGGTAATCTGCATATATAGATTTCTACCGGGTCTGTTAATTCTGCCCCAATCAAGGTGTTCTTTATAATCATTGTCTAATAAATTATCAATCCCTGTATCTACTCTTAATTGGTTGTTCAGTAGTGGGGTGTCATACATTAAACGGAGATTAAATATTCCATAAGACTGAGTGGCTGTTTCCCTGGAGTATGGATTAATTCTGTTTTGTGTAAATGCCCATTCTGTTTCTGCCTGGATGGCCCATTTATTGATTATTTTTCTTAAAGATGTTGTATTTTTTAATGGTGCGATCATGGGCAATGGATTATTTTGATAATCCTTTCCATAACTGAATTTTGACGTACTGACCAGATCTAAGCTTGAGCTTGGTTTGGCAATGATCATGGCTTCAACTCCTGCTATAAAAACACGGGGAATCTGTTGGTAAGACTTTACTCCATTGGCCCCAATAGTCATTGAACTTAATGTTGGCTGATACACGCCTGTTATATATTGGTGAATAACAGTGGCGTATCCGGTTAACGATAATTGAAAAAAAGTTTGTTTGTGTACAATGCCGGCTTCTGCATTAATTGCATTTTCAGGTACCAGATTGGTATTACCAATATAGTCAAATCCGTCATTGGCATTGAAGAGATAAAAACCATACAACTCACTGGAAACAGGCATCCTTTCAGAATAACTTACTGAAATAGTGGTTTTAGTTTTTTTTCCTGCAGTTTTGTTGTATTGAACAGATAAGTTCTTGAGTAAACGGCTCACATTGCTTACCGGTTGATTCAATACCGATAACTGGTCTTTTGCACTTTGAGTAATAAGACTTTTTATAAAAAGATCGGCCCTTGTACTTATAGCCAATCCACTGGTACTATCTAGTTGTTTTATGAAGGTTGCACCAATACCAGACTGCATGGTTCTGTTGTCCGGCCAGGTTAACATAAACATGGGTGGTTGTCCGGATTGGTACATAGTCATAGATGCTATCAAATCTGTACTGGTAATATCTGCTTTCAGGTTAATTTTTGTGTTATTCCGGAACTGTAATCTTGAATCTATATAAGCTCCGTATGTATTGCTTTCTCCCGGCATATCCATATGAATGGATATATTTTTCCTTTGACTGTCGTCCATATAATGCCTGACGCTGTTTGCATACAGCTTTATCTCTGTTTGTTTAAAATGGTTGTTCCCAGTTTCATTTTGCATACTCAAAGAAACGATTCTTGCACCTGCATATCCTACATCCATTGGTAATGCCGGATACCCGATATTCCATCCATCATCAAACAAAATATCAGTTTTAGCAATCCATGAATTTCTCAATGCATACTTTACGGATAAACCATAGTTGATCTTTTGATATTGCGAAAATGGGATAACTACTCCACCCCCCGACCGGTAATCCTGTGCATTTCTATATGATACAGTAGTTCTTAATGCCAAACGTTTTGTGCCATAATTAAACGTTCCTGTATGATATACTGCATTTGCAGCAGACTGGTAACCACTGCTAACTGTGCCAGAGAATAAGGAAGTTTCATTAAACGTAGGTGTTGCAAATTTTAAATTAACGGATCCTCCAACTACAGAACCTGAATGAAACCCATGAGTTGTTTGTACCTGAATAGATTGCAGATTCTGTGGTTCTATATAAATAGAAACAGGATCCATTTTATCGGTACAGGCGCCATGCATTCGCATCCCATCAATTAAAAGACTGGTTTGTCCGCTGCTGTAACTTCTTAAAACTGGCTCCATTCCATAACTGCCGCGTCTGATCATATTCATTTCTGGTAATCTGGACAGAATATCTTCTGTTGTAGCAGATTTATTAGCTATGTAAAAATTAACCAATGGCTGATTGGCCCCCTTGATTAAACTATAAACTTTAACTGGAATGAGCTCTTTGGGTTTAATGGTATCTGATATGTCTTTGTCATTCAAAGGCCGGGCAACAAGTCCTCCGGCAAAACATATGCATACCAGACTTTGTATAAAATACTTCATACAATCAATATTTAGGGAAAGGATAATAGTTGAATGGCACTAAAAAGTGAGATCTATATAGTTGGTAGAATCTGATACTGTATTACCAGTCTTGAGTGTAAGATTCAATCTCCAGAACCCGGTCATGGTAAAATTCACTTTGCCTTTATAGTGTCCGTTACCAATATGAACAGGATTGATATTATTGGGAGAGCCGTGTGACATTGTTGGCATTTCAGGAGTTACAACTACAGTCAGGCTACTGTCTGCCGGAAAAAGCATCATAGATTGTTTTTTATATATAACCAGTTCACAATCATTAATGCCCACAAATGGTTTTGATGGCTCAACAATACCCACAAAATATTTTGAACTATTATCTGATAAAGAAATAAATGAGTAGAGCTTCTGCTGAGTTGTTGGTTTCACATTAATTGTACAATTCAAGACACCTTGTTTGCCATTTTCATTATTGAATACATTGGTTTTAAGTGTCCAAGTTCCTCCGGAAGATGGCATGATAAAAGTTACACTGGCTTCAAATACATGATTTACAGCAATGGATGCGGGATTTTCTTTTGGGCTGGAATGAGACATCATGGCCATTTGCATCATTGGGTTCAATGAAACAGATGCGTTGTCTATATTGTTTCCTGTTATTGAATCTGTTAGTACAATGTATAATTTATTGTATCCGGCAAATGCGGAATCTTTTGTATAAATATTTACATAAGTGGCAGCTCCTGCTGCGTATCCCGAAGCTATTTTAACCATTCCGGCAACCGGATCGGATTCAGGCACATTGGATTCTTTGGAGCAGGATTCAAGAACTATAAATGTGGCAAAGAAGAGTATGAATATATTCAGTACGTTGTTTTTCATATATAAACTGGTTGATAGGCTCAATAGAGCCAGACCGGACAATAACCGGCATTTTTAATAATACATTTTCTAAAAAAAAGGTTTGGGCTAACTTAAATAGTCTGGCTGATACAGGGAGGATGAAAAACAATAGTTGTATAATCGCAGCAATAGGTACCTGCCACTAATGTAATATATTCATTCATCAACAATGGTTTGTTAATGTTGATCAATGTGTAAAAAGATCCGAAAAAAGGATCTGATTTAATGTTTATATTGGCAGTCTCCTGTTGTTTATTGTTATTATCTTCTGTACTAACCTGTGCCATCTTTTTTTTGAGGTAACATTTACCATTGCATTTCATAGCAGGTCGTGCTTTATTGATACAAAATCTGGAAGCAATATTATTCTGATTACTGTAAAACAGCGTAATCAATAAATAGGGCGCAAATGTTTGCGAACTGATCAATAAAAATGCGAGTATGGTAAAAGGTAGTTTCAAACAGAATAATCCGGAGTTTTAGCAAATGTACATGCAGCATGTACACCAAAGTATGATTAAAATCACAAAGCGAAATTCAATAAATAGGTTTAATTGAATTTGAAAAGGACATTCACTAAGTAGGATAACTTCTGGCGCCAAAAAGCAAGCTGCCAATTCTTACCATATTACTACCGCAGTCTATTGCTAATTGATAATCGCCACTCATACCCATAGAAAGAATTGAAATTCCTTTATTGGTTGCATTCATTGGATTTTGTTCAGCCCATATTTTGAATAAGTCAAATTGACTTTTTAAATGTAAAAATTCTCTTTTTACTTTATCCATATCCTCGCTAAAGGAAGCCATTCCCATAAAACCAAGTATTTGAATATTATTCAATTGAGGTAATACTAATTGAATTGCTTCAATTTCTGATTGATCTAATCCAAACTTGGTTTCTTCTTCCGCAATATGCATTTGCAATAAACAATCAATGATGCGATTATTTTTTAGCGCTTGTTTATTGATTTCCTGTAATAATTTTAAACTATCCACTCCATGTATTAAGTATACAAAGGGAGCAATGTATTTTACTTTATTGCTTTGTAAATGCCCTATAAAATGCCAACGGATATCTTTGGGTAACAACGCTTGCTTGTCTACTAATTCCTGAACATAATTCTCGCCAAAATCCCTTTGCCCTAATTCATATAATGCTTGAATATCTTCAACTGGCTTGGTTTTGCTTACTGCAACCAATACCGTATTACTTATAGATAGTTCTTCTTTTATCTCTTGAAACTTTATTGTGTTTACAGGCATTTTTTAAAACTATTTAATTAGTACCCTTCGCATAATTGGCATGTAGAACTAGGTTTTCTAATAATAACACATTATTATATGCAGGGCAATAATACTCAAATTTAACTACAGAACTAGCTGTAATAATTTTTTTTAATTGTTTGGGTAACATAAAACCCACATTAGCAATAAAGAATGAAAAAGATTCATCTTCTATTAGATCCTGTAAGCTCTTGGTTTGATTAACTGTAATTATATTAGGCTTAATTCCCCAATTTATCAAAGCAGAAGATAATATAACTTGATTCATAAACTCTTTTTCAATTTGTAGTAGCCGAGTAGCTTGATTAATTAAATCTACTTTATATGCATCCAATTCGGGTATGGGTTTTAAAGCCATCAATCTAGATAAATGATACAATATAATTTGAGGTTTACTATAATGTGGTGAAATAAAGTTAGCGTTAGATAAGTGTTTTTTTTCTTTTAAAACTTCAACCATTAGTTGAATACTTGCAGAGTCTGCATTTGTAAATGGTAAGTTATACTTTTGTACAAAGTACAATACATTGCTTAAAACAGATATATCAAAATCTATTGGCATTTTTTTACCAAACCAAACAGAATAGGCAGGTAAATCTTTGATAGACTCAAGGGTATTATTAATTTTTTTTGTTTTACTGTTCGTATATCCTTGCATAAATTGGTGTACACTTGCTGCAGTTATTGAGTCCTTTTTTAATGCCAATAGCATAATCACCGTATCATCCATATCATCTGGAATTGATTGTGATTTATCTAAAATATTTAACCAACCTGCATTAGGAAAAATTTTGGGTGTATCCGTTGGCCAAAAATTATATGTTTCTCTACCTTTTTGGTTTTTGAATTTTACTGAAATAGATTTTGCATTTGTAGAAATGTCATTTATTAATTTTTGTTGATATGGAGTTAATTTATCTTTTAAATTTTCTAAAGTAAATACAATCAACCCTGTAAAAAAAATATTTATATCAGCTTTTTGACGGTCTCTATTAAGCGAGTATGTTCTATATGAAGGGAATAATCCCTTTGGGAAAACGCCATTTTCTTTAACTTGAAATTGTGTTATCCGTTGAAGTAAGTGTGTAATTTGAAGAGTATCGGATGCTTTAATATCATTCAAATAGCAAAAAAAAATTAATGATATAATACACTTTGATCGCATTTTATTAATTCAAATTATTGGAAATAT
>VIKJ01000037.1:8539-10409 GCA_008080615.1 Chitinophagaceae bacterium
AATTATTGGAAATATTTTCTTTATTTGATTGAGTTAAATTTTGCCATATTAAATTTTCTATTACTAGTATATTATTATATGCAGGGCAATAAAAATAAAATTTTCCTAAGCCCCACTTCCCTGCAACTTTTTTTACTTCATCCGGCGATTTAGTTTGTAAGTATGCTAAGTTGGCTATAAAAAATGAAAACGTTTTATCATCTTCAATTAAATTACTATTTGCATTTGAAATAATTGGTGCTTTTTGTGGAAGTGACGAATTCCACCTTAAAAGTGTAGTTGATAAAATTACCGTTTCCATAAACGATGTTGATTGCAAGTAAAGGTTTTTAGCTTCTTCAATCATTTGGGGCTTAAGTTGGTTCAGCTCTGGAATTTCCTTTTGGGCCATTAATCTAGAAACATGGTATAAAATTAAAGCAGATGTGGGATAATAATGAGACATCAACGGAGCATCGGTAATATGCTTTTTGTCTTTAATGATTTTGATAATTAACTGTAAAGTTGAACTGTCTGTTTTAGTCCAAGCTAGTTGATAAGATTGAACATAAAGTAAAACATTACATAGAACAGAAATATCTATTTCAACGGGCATCTTTTTGCCAAACCATGTAGAATAAGTTAATATATTGGCATAATTTTTAAAAAAATTATTAGCCATTTTTTTATCATTTACGAACTCCTGCATTAATAAATGAACTTCTTCTGCAATTGTTGTATCAACAGATTGAGCCATTAATAAAATAGAAGTATCGTCTAGGTCATCTGCAAGTGAATGGCTTTTGGAAAATTTCGATAACAAACCCGAATTGGGAAAAAATGCTATTGTATCTGTTGGCCAAAAATTATATGTATTTCTACCATTTTTGTTTTTATACTTTGCAAATACTGGTGAACTGTTTTGAATAATTTGTTTAGCAATTCCTTGTTGGTAAGTCGTTAGTTTTGGCATTAACGACTTAAGTGTATAAATTATATAGCCTGTAAAAATAATATTATTGTCGGCTATTTCACGCTCTTTATTTAAAGCATATACTCTATAACAAGGAAATAATCCCTTCGAAAATGCTGGGTTGTATGATTTTACTTGCCATTGATCAATTCTATGAAGTAATTGAGTAACTATAGCAGTATCAGAAGCTTTGCTCTGAAACATGCAACATAATAAAAATGAAAAGAGCAAGCTCCTGATAATCAATCTCATTATTTTAAAATACTTCTGCTTATCACGATACGTTGTACCTCACTTGTACCTTCGTAAATCTGTGTAATTTTTGCATCACGCATTAAACGTTCTACATGGTATTCTTTCACAAAGCCATATCCACCATGAATTTGAACAGCTTCTGTAGTTACCCACATAGCTGTTTCGCTTGCAAATACTTTGGCCATTGATGAACTTAAAGTGTAATCAATTCCATTGTCTTTTTCCCAAGCTGCTTTTAAACACAATAAACGAGCAGATTC
The DNA here is from genome assembly GCA_008080615.1 of Chitinophagaceae bacterium. Classification (GTDB taxonomy): domain Bacteria; phylum Bacteroidota; class Bacteroidia; order Chitinophagales; family Chitinophagaceae; genus Sediminibacterium. The sequence continues at coordinate 10,007 of VIKJ01000037.1, forward strand.
AATTTTAGTAGCCATATCTGCTAGTTTAAATTGAATAGCCTGATGGTGCATGATCTCTTTCCCAAAAGCTTTACGCTGCTTACTATAGGCCAATGCCAATTCATAGGCACCACTGGCAATACCCAATGCTTGTGAAGCAATTCCAATTCTACCTCCTGCCAATGTTTTCATAGCAAACTTAAATCCAAAACCGTCTTCCCCTATTCTATTTTCTTTAGGAACTTTAACGTCGGTTAATAAAATGGTATGGGTATCACTACCTCTGATCCCCAATTTATTTTCTTTTGCTGCTACAGTTACGCCTGGCCATTTTTTTTCTACAATAAATGCATTAATACCCTTACTTCCTTTAGCAGCATCTGTTTGTGCAATTACTAAATAAACGGATGCAGAAGAGCCATTG
>VIKJ01000193.1 GCA_008080615.1 Chitinophagaceae bacterium
AGCAACCAGAATCCAGCAACAAGCAACCAGATTGACTCCCTCAAGAAAATCTTAGACGCCACAAAAGAAGACACCACCAAAATTAAATTATTAATACAAGTAGGCGCTGCATTCCTCAGTTCAAAAGAATCTCTCCCTTACTCCCAACAAGCCCTTGAACTCAGCCAAAAACTTGTCCTAAACCTTAATGAAGGAACTGTATTATGGATAACAATTAAAAAATTAGAAGCAGTTTGTTACAATGATATAGGAGTTGTTCAGAAAAATCTCTCTAACTACCCTCAGGCATTAGATAATTACCTTAAATCATTAAGAATAAGGGAATCTCTTGGAATGGAAAGCAGCAATGATTATGCAATGAATTTGAATAATATGCTTAAAAATATATGAATCCCATAGAATGGAAAACAGAATAGGGTATGCAATGAATTTGAATAATATCGGAATTATCTATGATATACAAGGCGAATATGACCGGGCATTGGACTATTACCTGAGAAGCTTAAGAATTAAGGAATCCCTTGGAATGAAAAACAGCAAAGACTATGCAGCCAGTTTGAATAATATTGGGATAGTGTATTATTATAAAAATAAAAAGGACAGTGTGCTTTATTATTTTATCCGTTCACTGAAAATTCAGGAAGAAATTGGTGATAAAGCAGGGATTGCAGCGAGTATGAATAACATTGGTGAATTATATAGTGAGTTGCAGCAATTTGATAATGCTCTTGGTTATTTAGTAAAGGGATTGGATATTTCAAAGGAAATAGGAGATAAATATGTGGTAATGGGTACATGTGACAACCTTGCCAAAACCTACGCTCATTTAAACAATCACAAAGCCGCCTACCAATACCATCAGGTTTTTTCCACTTACAAGGATTCCATTTTCAATGAAGAAAAAAGCAAGGAAATTGGGGCACTGGAAGAAAAGTACGAGTGGGAAAAGCAGGAACGGCAAAGGCAATACAAGGAGGAGGAACTAACAAAAACAGCAGCTATACAAAAGAAAAGAAGTGATATGCTGCAGGTGTCGGGGGTGTTTATTGTTATAGTGGTGTTGATATTCGGCTTGCTGTTATATGCTTCCAATCTGCCCATAAATATCCATTTTATAGAGGGGATGGTCTTCGTGGTGTTCATGATGTTCTTTGAACTCACGCTGGTATTCTTAAACCCATACATAGATATGATAGCCGATGGCAAGCCAATAATAAACCTACTCGCAAACTCTGTCATTGCCGCATGCCTTTCCCCTTTGCACGAAATTTTAGAAGGCAAGATGAAGATGAAGATTACAAAGGATAAGAAGAAGAGGTTGGAGAGGAGAATTATCGGTAAGCAGTAATTAGTAATTAGTAATTAGTAATCGGTAATCGGTAATCGGTGATCGGTAAGCAGTAATCGGTCACTGGTCATTTATTGAACATTGGGAATTGAGAATTGAACATTTAATTTTTAAATTTAAAGTGATAACACACTAATTAATATGAATTACATAAAACATCACATCGCTTTTGCTTTGTTCATTTTTGCTTTTTTAACTCAATATTTATTTAATAATACTTTACAGGCTCAACGCAATATAGAGAACTTTATAAAAAACGCAGATAAACTGAATCATGAATTAAAAGAACCGGAAGCTCTTGCTGAATTTTTGAAAGCATACGAAGCAGATAAAAATAATGAATACATCTTGTGGAATATCAGTTTTCTTTACTCTAAAATAGGGTTCCGGTTAAATGAGGAGAATAAACAGAATGAATATTTTAATTTAGCGAAAGAATTTGCTGAACTATCATTAAAAGCAAACCCTGAAAACGATGAATGCAACTATGTAATGGCTGTGGCAATGGGTAGAATTGCTGAAATTGCCCCAGTTACAGAAAGAGTTTCAGCAGCAAGAGATATTAAAAAATATGGAGAAAAGACGTTGGAAATTAACCCTAACCACGCATTGGCCAATCATCTGCTTGGTAAATGGCATTATCGTGCGGCCAACTTAAGCTGGCCTGAACAGATTGCTGCCGACTTATTTTTTGGCGGACTAGGAGAAGCAAGTAATGAGCTGTCTGTAAATTATTTTAAAAAAGCCATACAAATAGACCCAAATGATGTATTATTTTATTTAGATTTGGCAATTGAATATGAAGAAATAGATGAAGATACAAAAGCAATTGAAATTTTAAATAAAGCCAAAGGCAGTAGATGATCCCATGTATTTAAACCAGTGCATGGATTTGCTGAAAGAACTTTAATAAAATGAAATATACAACAATAATTATTTTGACTTTTACTGCATTGATCTATTCTTGTGCTCCAACAAGAGTTGTAAAACCTCTTAAAAAAGGTGAAAAAACTGTTAGTTTTCATGCCGGAGGACCCATGATCCGCTACAGTAATTTAAACATTCCGGTTCCTTTTACATCTATTATGGGTGCATGGGGCTTCACCAATGATCTTACTTTTTTTAATGCTATTCATACTACGTCCTTATTATACAAAACTGTACACACTGAATTTGGGACATTGATTAATTTATATGATCCAAAATGCTACAGTTACAGACCGTGGATTACATTATCGCATGTAGCAAATATTGCTTTTGATACAAGAAAATTTAATGTGAAATACTGGCCCCAGTTAGATTTAAATGCATATTGGCATTATAAACAAAAAGACAGTTATTTTTATCTTGGTGTTTCAAACTGGTTTGAATTTTCTTCTCATAAAGCACATGAAGAAAAACAAAATGAACAACTATACATCAGCCCTTATGCAGGGCATACTTTTGTTAGAAAAAAAATGGAATATACACTTGAATATAAACTATTGGCACCTCACGTATCAAATCAACTTTCTGTAGTTGAGAAAAAATCGTTTGGCAGTAAAGGTGTAAATGCATTTTACATAAACATAACCAGAAAATTTTAAAAATAATTATGTATTTAAATTACTAAATATGAATAAGTTATACATTATAGCTTTAATTTTAAGTTTAACATCTTGTTTGGATTTGGACGACAATCTGTATAGTCCGGATAAGATTACAAAATACAAATGGGATGATTACGACGGCGAAACTGAAATTTCACTGGATGACACTTATAAAATACCTGATAGTTTGGTTTATGAGTTTACGTTAAATTCCAAGGATTCTACAGAGAGCGAAGCAACAAAAATATCAGCAGTATATATAGGCAGTTTAACAGAAATAGCTACGGATACGGTTATAATGTATTGCCATGGCACCGCAGACCACATGGACCGTTACTGGCAAAGGGCAAAGCTTCTTGCCAATACCGGCAGTAAAAACCGGTTTGGTGTATTGATGATTGATTACAGGGGTTATGGCCTTTCTGAAGGCGAACCAACCGAAGCGGGTTTGTATGCTGATGTAGATGCCGCACTTCAATGGTTGAAAGATCAGGGATTATCAGACAAACGCTTAATATACGGATACAGTTTAGGTTCAGCTCCCGCTACAATGCTTGCCGCCAACCCTATTAGTATTAAACCATCAAAACTTATACTGGAAGCTCCCTTTGCATCTGCCGAGGTTATGGTACAAGATGCATCTGAAATCGCTGTGCCTTCTTCATTTGTTACAAATCTTGAAATAAATAATGCAGAAGAAATTAAAAAAGTAAAAGGTCCATTTTTATGGATTCATGGAAAAAAAGATGATTTTCTCAACATTGAGACACATGGCGAGGTTGTTTATAAAAATTACCTTTCTTCTAATAGTATTGCATACAGAGTTGAAAATGCCAACCATACAGATGTTCCTACAATTATGGGATTTAAAGAATACAATGCTGCAATTCTTGATTTTCTTACC
>VIKJ01000038.1 GCA_008080615.1 Chitinophagaceae bacterium
AAATTACCGCTCTGGTTGTTAGGAGATATTGCCAATATCATCATGGTGAAAGCTCAATTAAGGGGTATTTTTAATCACCGCTACAAAGCAGTTGATGAACGTTTTGGAAGTTTTAAAGGTGCAGTAAATGAAGTGGTGTTTGGCTAAGCTTTGGGTAAATTGAAATAGAATTTGCTTCCCTTGCCCAATTCGCTTTCAACAGAAAGAGTTCCTCCTTGGGCTTCCATAAATTCCTTACATATGGCTAATCCAAGCCCAGTCCCTTTATTTACTGTACCAGGCACTTGGTAAAAACGGTCGAATAATTTTGGAAGGTACTCTGCTGGAATACCGTTGCCATTATCTATAACAGAGAAAATGAGCTCTTTTTCGGTTTCCTTTAAATCTATATATACTTTATTGTTTTCAGGGGTATTTTTAATGGCATTGGTTAATAGATTTACCAATATCCAACTGGTTTTTTCTGCATCTGCTTTTACAATAGAAAAATTTTCAGTTTGTTCTTGTATCAGTTGAATCTTTTTTTGTTGTGCATTATTTGTTACTGCTTCAATTGCCTTTTGAACAATGACGTTAGCAGAAACATCTTCAATCTTTAATTGAATTTTTCCACTTTCTACCTGTGATAAATCTAATAATTCACTGATTATTTTTAGTAATCGCTGGTTATCTATTTTTAAATTGCTAACCAATTCTTTTTGTTCTTCATTGAGCGTCCCCACGCGTTCATCTTCTAATAACTTTAAACTAAAATCGCTACTAGATAACGGTGTTTTTAATTCATGAGAAATAGTTGCTATGAAATTTGTTTTGGCAACATCTAATTCTTTAAAAGGAGTAATATTTTTAAGGATGATTACGGAAGCTATGTTAACTCCGTCTTCATTTTTTACTTCAACTGTTTCTTTGGTATAGAAAACCTCTTTATTTTCAACTACTATTTTAAATGGCTGATTAGTTTCTTCTAGTTGTAGGTAACGGAATAAATCATTTTGTTTGGCAACAATAGTTTGTTTTTTACCAATAATTTCGGTCTCCTTTAAATTCAATAATTCTAGCGCTTGTTGATTGGCAAACAATACAACTCCATTACTGTCAATCCCAATGCTGGCATCCCTTAAGGAATTGATTACTGTTTCTGCTCTTTTTTTCTCAAATAAAATTTTTGCTAAATTGCTGTGCTCGTATTTATCAAGCTCCTCTGCCATGGCATTAAAGGCATTGGCCATTTCACCAAATTCATCTTTTCTATTCAAATGAATTCTTTGATCATAATGCTTACTCGAAATTGCTTTAATACCTTCTGTTAGTTTAGAAATAGGATTGGCAATAAACCCTGGAAAATTGTATACAAATGTAAAACCAACAATTATGCAAATAGTTAACAAAATAGAAATCCAGAATTTTGCTTCATCAGCATTCTTTTGAATATTTTTATTTTTACTAATTATTGCATCTAGATTAATTTGCATAATCTGGTTAATGTCATTTCTTACTTGTATAATTTTAAACTGTTCGTTTCGCCAATTGATTATTTCTGTATAATGTTTACGTAGATTTTTTGTTGCTTCCTTTTCGCCAATCTCAGTAATATTTAATTCTTGTTTTGCTAAATTTTCTTCAAATACTTGCTGAGATTTAATTGAATCTTTATTCCAATCATCTAATGCAAGTAACATATTTTGTGTGTAATCAATAGTTTCATAGTTATCTTTTAAGATTATTTTTTGATTGTCTAGTGTCTTATTTAGGTAAAAAAAGCAGATGCCACCTACCAAAATAAGTAGGGAGAATAAAAAAACAACACCGAGTGTAATTTTAGTTTTTAATTTTATCATAATCAAGAAAGAATAATTAAATCTATATCATTAGTTCCCAAATTTTTCAATAATTTATTAAAAACACTAGTTCTAAGAATAATTTGCAACAGGTTTAAGTGAGGCTTACCTATACAAACAGTGGTAATCTCTTTTTCTATACATTGTTCAATTATAGCTTTAGCCGTATTATGATGTTTTACTTGTAAAATGATTGCCCCACTTTCTGTTGCAGTTTTAAAATTGTTTATTAAATGTCTTTGTGCGGCTAAAGCAATATTATCTACGCTTTCTTTCGGCTGCTGTACATACAGAACAAACCACTGACTATTATAGTAAGAAGCAAGCCTTGCTGTTTTACGAATTATTTTTTGTGCAACTAAATGATTCGTAGAAATACATGCTAATATTTTTTCGGGACGTAGGCTTTTATCTCTTACTACCTCATGATCAACTTTTCTTTCTACTTGACCAGCAACTTCTTTTAATGCTAGTTCTCTTAGCTGTAATATTTTTTCGGGCTGAAAAAAATTAGTAAGCGCTTTTTCTATCTTGCTTTTATCATATATTTTTCCTTCTTTTAGCCTTGCTATTAATTCGTCGGCAGTAAGATCAATATTTACAACCTCATTGGCTAACTGCAAAATTTTATCGGGAACCCTTTCTTTTACTTCTATACCAGTAATCTTTTTTACTTCTTCATTGATACTTTCAATATGCTGAATGTTAATTGCAGAAATTACATCAATGCCTGCTTCTAATACATCAAGTACATCTTGCCATCTTTTTTCGTTTTTGCTACCGGGAATATTCGAATGTGCCAATTCATCTATTAGTACAGTTTTAGGCTGAAGTAGTAAAATACTTTGTACATCTAACTCATCTAATAATTTGCCTTTATAAAAAACTTGTCGTCTTGGAATAATACTCAGTCCTTCTACCAATTCTTCGGTTTCTTTACGGCCATGCGTTTCTATATAACCCACTTTTACATTTACCCCATTGCGTTGTAGATTATGAGCTTCTTGTAGCATACGGTAACTCTTACCTACACCAGCACTCATGCCAATATAAATTTTGAGCTTGCCTTTTTTATCTTTGGCAATTCCAATTGCTAAAGAGGTTGCTAATAAGGTATTGTTGTTGCTTATATTATTGCCTTTAGCAAAAATGGCGTCTTTGCTGTTTAAGCTACGTAGCTCAATTCTCCACATTGCATGGTTGCTAATACTTACATCGAAATTTCCACTGAATCCCCAAGTTTTAAATCCGTTGGGTGTGCCAGATGCTATAATGACTCCATTTTTATCACTATAGTATTCTGCTCTTATAGCCAATGATGTTTTAGGAGAAGTAGAAAATTTTACAATTGCAACGGGACTGTACCAGGTATTCATTTTGCTGCTGCCTTTTTGCTGTTGCTCCATCCCAGCATCAAAACCAAAGGTAGCAGCCACTGCATTACTCAACTGAAAAATTCCATAAAAATTATGAAAGTAACGCATTTGTTTTACGCTATCAGGTTTATCGTTGCCTATAAAGCTGCTACTATTGAGGGTTATTTTTGTAGAAGGTTTGTAGGTTATTTGAGTACCAAATGCAGGGGTGGTATTGCCATCTACTCTGTGAATGCGTTGCCATCCGTTAAGCAACATTGCACTCAAATACCATTTTTCGTTGGCAGAAGTATATCCAACTTTAATACCTGATTCGTAATAAGGAGAGTTTTCTGCCAAGATGCTACGCGTTAGGTTCCAGCAATCTTTTCCAATGGCGCTTTCAAATCCTATATGCGAAGCAAAAATTCCTGCATCTAACCAAAGATTGCTTTTTTTAGAAAGTTGAATACCTGCGTTTGCTTCAAAAACATTTTTAAATACACCAGGTTCTGCCGTTAGGTTGGCATTCATATAAGAGCCAGCCGCCAAGGCAAAATTGGCTCTTATATTATTTTTAGCATAAGCTGCTTTTACAAAGCCAAGGTTTAAATTTACTTCATTGGTTCTATTGAAACTGTACAAAAATGATGGTCGGGTATTGTTGGTGGGTTTATTGAAATCATATCCATAATAAATTTCAGCATAACCACTAATTGTTAGTGGTTTTGTTTCAGATTTATCTTGAGCAAGAACTAAGCCCATTGCCAAACAAATTGATATGGCAGTTAAAAACATTTTTTTCATCTTTCGTTTATTTAAGTTCGTCTAAAGCGATATTTATTTTTAAAATATTTATTTTTTTAATCTTGTTAAAAACAGATTCTTCTATATTTTTTTGAATAAGACTTTCTATTTTTTCTTTAGAAATATTTCTTGCTTTTGCAATTCTATCTACTTGAATCAATGCACTTTGTAAAGATATGTCTGGATCTAATCCACTTCCGCTAGAAGTAACTAAATCGGAAGGAATGGATGCTCTCTGTATAGTTGGATTGTGAACAAGAAAAGTATCAATGCGATCTTTTACTTGTTGGAGATATTCGGGGTTAGAGGGACCTTTATTACTGCCCGATGAGCCTGCTGCATTATAGCCTGCAGCCGAAGGACGACCATTAAAATATTGGTCATTGGTAAATGATTGACCCTCTAATTTGTAGCCAACTACTTTGCCATTTACCGTTACGGTTTCACCTTCGCCTTTTGATGGTGCAACTTTTGCCACAGCCCAAATCAAGGTTGGATAGATTACGATGAAAATGACTATACAAACAAACGTAAGGCGTATAGCAGGGAAAATATTTTGTTTCATTTTGATAATTTTAATTTTTAATTCCCCTTTAAGGGTTAGAGGTTAAAACCAGATGCTTACTAACAAATCAATTAATTTAATACCTACAAATGGTATCAGCACTCCACCAAATCCATATACCAATAAATTTCTTCTAAGTAATGCACTAGCACCAATTGGTTTATAAGTAACGCCTCTTAAAGCCAATGGAATCAAAACTGGAATAATAATGGCATTAAAGATTACCGCCGATAATATGGCACTTTCAGGACTATGCAAATTCATGATATTCATACCTTGTAAAGCAGGTATTGATGCAATGAATAATGCAGGAACAATAGCAAAATATTTTGCTACATCATTTGCAATAGAAAAAGTGGTTAATGTTCCACGAGTCATCAGCAATTGTTTGCCAATTTCTACAATTTCAATCAACTTAGTTGGATCATTGTCTAAATCTACCATATTACCTGCTTCTTTTGCAGCAGCAGTGCCACTATTCATTGCTACGCCAACATCTGCCTGTGCCAATGCAGGTGCATCATTGGTACCATCCCCCATCATCGCTACTAGCTTACCACTTTGTTGCTCTGCTTTAATATAATTCATTTTGTCTTCGGGCTTGGCTTCTGCTATAAAATCATCAACACCTGCTTTTTCTGCTATGAATTTTGCAGTGAGTGGATTATCTCCTGTTACCATTACTGTTTTCACCCCCATTTTTCTAAGCCTTTCAAAACGCTCTTGAATTCCAGGTTTGATAATATCCTGCAATTCAATTACGCCCAATATTTTTTCATTTTCACTAACAACTAAGGGAGTACCACCATTACTAGAAATGGCATTTACTCTAGTGATAGTTTCTGTTGGAAAATGATTGCCTGCACTTTCAGCAATTTTTTTAATAGAATCATATGCACCTTTTCTAATACGGATGCCGTTGTTTAAATTAATTCCGCTACTGCGTGTTTCAGCTGTAAACTCAATAAAGGTTGCCCCAGTAGTATCAAAATTACTTTTATTAAGATTGGATAATTCAACAATAGACTTTCCTTCTGGGGTTTCATCAGATAAGGAGCTAAGTACACATGCTTCAATAAATCTACTATCAGTAATTCCATCGGCAGCCCAAAAATGGGTAGCTTTTCTGTTACCAATAGTAATGGTACCTGTTTTATCGAGTAACAAAACATCTATATCGCCTGCTGTTTCAACAGCCTTACCACTTTTGGTTATAACGTTCGCACGTAAAGCTCTATCCATACCCGCAATTCCAATTGCACTTAATAATCCGCCAATAGTAGTAGGTATTAAGCAAACAAAGAGCGATATAAATGCGGCAATTGTAATAGGAGTGTTGGCATAATCCCCAAATGGTTTAAGCGTAACATAAACTATTACAAATACCAGTGTAAAGCCAGCCAATAATATGGTAAGGGCAATTTCATTGGGTGTTTTTTGACGAGATGCTCCCTCTACCAATGCAATCATTTTGTCTAGAAAACTTTCGCCTGGTTCAGTACTAACCTTAACCTTAATTTTATCAGATAGTACTTTTGTGCCACCTGTAACACTGCTCTTATCACCACCAGCTTCTCTTATAACAGGTGCAGACTCACCAGTAATAGCTGATTCATCAATAGTGGCAATACCAGCAATTATTTCGCCATCCATAGGAATAGTATCTCCTGTTTCACAAATAAATATATCGCCTTTGCGTAATTGAGAAGATGGAACTATTTTAATTTCTTCTACTTCAATTTCACCCAATACCAACTGCTTAGCTGGTGTTTCCTCTCTGGTTTTACGTAAAGAATCGGCTTGTGCTTTACCTCTTGCTTCGGCAATAGCTTCTGCAAAATTGGCAAATAGTAATGTGATAAAGAGAATCACAGTAACAATAATATTATATATTAAGCTACCTTGATTTTTCTCTCCTGTGCCAATCCATATGCATACTCCTGCCATAACAATTGTACCAATCCAAACGGCAAACATAACAGGGTTGCGAAACATGGTGGCGGGATTCAACTTAATGAATGATTGTTTAAGTGCCACACTCACCTGATTTTTTTCAAAAAGATTATTGGAAGATTGGTTGTTCATAAATTAATTATTTAATCGTAAAAAATTCTGCAATAGGACCAAGTGATAATGCAGGAAAGAAACTTAATGCAGCAATGATAAAAATGACTGCAAAAACCATAATACCAAAAGTGGTAGTGTCTGTTTTAAGTGTACCTGCACTTTCGGGTATGTATTTCTTTTTAGCCAACATACCAGCAATTGCAAGAGGACCAATAATGGGTAAGTATCTAGATAAAAGCATAACAATGCCGCATGCAATATTCCAAAAAGGAGTGTTATCACCTAATCCTTCAAATCCACTTCCGTTATTGGCTGCTGAAGAAGTAAACTCATACAACATTTCACTAAAGCCGTGGTTGCCTGGGTTGGCAAGCCAGCCAGCATATGCTGCTGGATTATGTGCATATAACCAACTTGATAATGCTGTGCCAGAGAGAATTAATAATGGGTGCAGCAATGCAATGATGGCTGCTATTTTCATTTCTTTGGCCTCTATTTTTTTGCCTAAAAATTCTGGTGTTCTTCCCACCATCAATCCACTAATAAATACAGCTATAATAATAAAAATATAAAAGTTTAAAAAGCCTACTCCAACACCACCATAAAAAGCATTCACCATCATCCCAAGCATAGTAAACATACCCGATAAAGGTGTTAAACTATCGTGCATAGCATTTACAGATCCATTAGAAGTACTAGTGGTAGTAATGGCCCAAAATGAGGATGCTGCACTTCCAAAGCGAACTTCTTTTCCTTCCATACTACCAAGTGGTTGTGCTATATTCATCTTAGTAATAGCAGGATTACCTTGTAATTCTAAATAAATAGTTGGTAGTAATAACAGTAAAAATCCAACAGTCATTACCCCAAACACCATCCACGCAAACTTTTTTCTTTTAATAATAAAACCCATTGCAAATACCATGGCGATAGGAATTAAAATGATGCTTACATTCTCAACAATATTGGTGAAATAGTTTGGGTTTTCTAAAGGATGTGCAGCGTTTACACCAAAAAAGCCTCCACCGTTAGTACCCAATTGTTTAATGGCAATCATTGCTGCTGCTGGTCCTCGGGATACATTTACTGTATCGCCTTGTAAAGAAACAAATTGATCTTTACCTTTAAATGTCATAGGTGTTCCATTAAATAAAAGCACTATTGCAATTACAATAGATAATGGTAACAAAACCCTTGTACAACTTTTTACGAAGTAGTTATAAAAATTACCCAGTTGGTCGGTGGTTTTTTCCTTCATTGCCATAAATACAACAGCACAAACTGCCATACCTGCCGCTGCACTTATAAATTGAAATAACATTAATACCATTTGACCTAAATAGGAAACCCCACTTTCACCACTATAGTGTTGCAGGTTGGTATTGCTAATAAAGCTGATAGTAGTGTTAAAAGCCAAATCGGCACTCATACTGGGGTTTGCGTCTGGATTCAAAGGAAGCCAGCTCATATTCATGAGTATAAACATGCTAAACAAAAACCAAATACTGTTAATGGTTAATAGAGCAGCTAGGTGTTGCTTCCAGTTCATTTCTTTGAGTGGATTAATACCCGATAGTTTAAAAAATATACTGTCCAATGGTTTTAAAAAACCATCGGCCCATGTTTTGTTGCCGTTGTACACTTTGCCAATATAGCTTCCAAGCGGAATGGCTAAAGCAATGGTTGCCAAAAACATGATTATAACGCCTATAATTTCGGAGTTCATTATTAATTAGTTTAATTCGATACTTCAAATGATTTTTTACACTTTAACTTACTTATAGTAGTTAAAATTTTTCTGGCTTCACTAATACGTAGCACAGATAAATAAAAACGAGGATAGAAATGATAAATAGTATAGTCATATTTTATATTTTTTCGAACCAGTCAATAAATTTGAAGAAGAGGGCAAAGCCAATCAGGCCGCTGACAATTAAAATAGCTGCTAACATGCTTTAAGATTGAGTAATTAAACGATAAACAATACCGATACATAAAATGGTTACAAATGACCCTACTAGCAAATAATACATGGGGTTATTTTTAGTGCTTGGTTTCATAATATCCTGTTTAATATTTATGTTGCTAATTCAATGCCAACTAATGTTTTTTGCTAATCAATGCTTTTAAACCGTTTATAGGTAAGGATTTTGGGGAAATCGCATCTTTATCCTGTTCTGTATAAAAAAGAAAAACCCTTCCATTTTGGAAGGGTCGAAATTCATTTTGGTAGGGTACCTGCTTAAATAGGTAAATGATATTCTTCTATTTTTCTATAAAGGGTAGTAAGCCCAATTCCCAATAGTTCTGCAGTTTTGGTTTTATTTCCCTTTGTATATTCTAGTACTTTTTGGATGTGATTTTTTTCTACACTTGATAAACTTAGCTTGTTTAATGTGTCATGTTGTTCTTTCTGAATATCATAAGGAAGGTGTTCTGGTAATATTATATTTCCATCACACATAATGCAAGAACGCTCTAATACGTTTTTAAGTTCTCTAATATTGCCCTTCCATACATGTTGCTGCAACAGCACTAAGGTTTGCTGATGTATTTTTGGGGTAGCAATATTTTCCTTAATAGCATAATTCTGAAGAATTATAGATGCAAGTTCAGGAATATCTTCTATTCTGCTGTTAAGTGATGGAAGATGTATGGTAAATCCATTGAGACGATAATACAAGTCTTCTCTAAAATTTCCTTTACTGATTTCATCTGTAAGACTTTTATTAGTTGCTGCAATAAATCTTACATCTACTTTGGTGATTTTTTCATCTCCCAATTTAATGAACTCCCCATTTTCTAAAACCCGCAATAGTTTAGCCTGTAATTCTATATTCATCTCCCCCATCTCATCTAAGAACAATGTTCCCTTATTGGCTAATTCAAGTAATCCTTTTTTATCTTTTACCGCTCCGGTATATGCTCCTGATTTATGACCAAAAAGTTCACTTTCTAATAAGTCTTTGGTAAATGCGCTGCAGTTAATGGCAATGAAAGGCTCAATACTTCTTTTGCTTTCTGCATGAATTGCATTTGCAAAAACTTCTTTCCCTGTTCCCGTTTCACCAAGTAACAGCACATGAATATTGGTAGGGGCAATTTTCCTTGCTAACAAAATAGCAGAATTTATTACTTCACTATTACCAGTAATATTTTGTAAACTGTATTTTCCTTTTGATACTATTTGAACACTTTTCTTTCGTTGAAGTGCAACTTTTTCTTTTGCTTGATGTAAAAGTGGAATAATTCGATCATTATCATCTCCCTTGGTAATATAGTCTAAAGCCCCATTCTTAATGGCCGTAACTCCATCCGTAATATTACCGTATGCGGTTAATAAAATTATTTCAGTTAAGGGAAACTTTAATTTAAATGGAGCTACAAATTCTACTCCGTTGCCATCTGGTAATTTTACATCGCAAAGTACGATGTCTATATTTTCTTTTTCAGCAATTTTCCATCCAGCTTTAAGTGTAGCAGCTTCAATTACGGTAAAACCCTCTAATTGTATTATTCTACTAAGTAGTTTTCGAAGACTTTCTTCATCGTCAATTAGTAAAATAGTTGCCGCCATTTATTATTTATTTTATCTCCACCAATGCACTTACATTATTATTGAGATCAATTGTGGCCACACAAATTCTTTTGCCAGAAGCATCAGGAACTTTTGATAAATCTACTATGGCCGTTTTATTGGTTAAGATCAATTGTACCAATTGGCCATTGATGAATTTAACATCCATATTCTTATCTAAAGTAAATAAACCAAAACCTTTAATTTTTAGTGGGCCACCATAGCTGAGTTCAATTTCATTGCCTGTTTTTTTTCCAAAGATGGGTTGCTCTGGTGCATCATTATTAATCCATGGCATTGGGGGAACCAATGCAGGGTAATAATAGTAATTGTTGCGAAGGCTATCATTCCATCCATTCGGATTTTTTTCGAACACTTTACTATTAAAATAAATACTACCCTGGGTAGTTTTATAATTTCTTAGTGCTTGAATTTGTGCAGGTAATTCATTTTTATTTTTCCAGGCCTCATTGGTTCCGGCTCTATAAATACCCTGACCAATATAAATATGTTTTCCATATCCATGGTCATTCCACCATTTCAACAATACATCATAATCAGCCAATTTATGACCGCGCTCCCAATACAATTGCGGAGTTACATAATCAATCCAACCCTTATCTAACCACAATAAAATATCAGCATATAAATCATCATAATTGGTTTGGCCTGCTTTTGTATCACTACCCATTGGGTCTTGACTTTTATTTCTCCATACACCAAAAGGACTAATACCAAATTTCACTCTTGAGTTGGTACTTCTAATAGTGCGATACAATTGAACAATAATACTATCGCAATTGCTTCTTCTCCAATCATCTTTTTTTAGTGTACCGCCATATTGCTCAAATGTTTTTTGGTCTGGAAATTCTTTGCCAGCAATTCTATAGGGATAAAAATAATCATCCATATGAATCGCATCTAAATCGTAGCGTTCCAACATGTCTTTTACAACACGTACGGTATGTTCTCTAACTGCAGGCAGCCCAGGATTAAAATATTTTTTATCTCCATATACTACAAACCATTCTGGATG
>VIKJ01000194.1:0-818 GCA_008080615.1 Chitinophagaceae bacterium
TATGACGAATTGTTAGAAGTGTTTTGGAAAACACACGACCCAACTACTATGGATCAACAGGGCAATGATGTAGGACCGCAATATAGAAGTGCTATATTTTATCACAATGAAACTCAAAAAGCAAAAGCAGAGCAATATAAAGCTGACTTAGATAAAAGTGGATCTTGGAGCAAACCTATTGTTACCATTATTGAGCCGTTGAAAAACTTTTATCCAGCAGAAAATTATCACCAAAATTATTACAATAGCAATCAGAATCAAGGTTATTGCAGATTTGTAATTCAACCTAAATTAGAAAAATTCGAAAAAGTGTTTAAAGCAAAATTGAAACACTAGGAACTAAACTGATTATCAATATAAATTGTGCATTTATTGAAAACAGCTGCTTAGTTCAACATTATGCAGCTGTTTTTCTTTATTTTTATTAAATGAATCGAGCTGCAATACTTTTCAGTTTTGTTTTTTTTCTCCTCTCCTTTTCTGTTCAAGCACAGCTAACAACCAATAAAATATATACCCGTGCAGATAGTTTGCGGGGAAGCATTACGCCTGAAAGGGCTTGGTGGGATTTAATCCACTACTCTATTGCCGTAACTCCTAATATAGAAACTAAAACCATTGAAGGGGCTGTTACTATGCAATTCAAGGCATTGAAGGCTGGTAAGATTATGCAAATCGATTTGCAGCAGCCCTTAATTATTGATAGTATTACTCAATCCATTGGAAAGAAAAAAAGCAAACAGCTGCCTTTTAAAAGAGATGGAAACATTGCACTTATAGATTTTGAAAAAGTAGTACAGCCTAATTTAAAATATAGT
>VIKJ01000194.1:852-2723 GCA_008080615.1 Chitinophagaceae bacterium
TTGGGATGGTGGAATTAGCTGGAATAAAGATGCCACAGGGTCTCCTTTTGTGGCCACTTCATGTCAAGGTTTGGGTGCAAGTGTGTGGTGGCCTTGCAAGGATCATCAAAGTGATGAGCCCGATTCGGGTGTAGTGATAGCCGTGAGGGTTCCCGATACGCTCACCAATGTCTCTAATGGTAAATTAAAAAAAGTAATCACGCATTCTGATCATACCAAAACCTGGGTTTGGGAAGTAAAAAATCCAATCAATAATTATAGCGTGAGCATGAATATTGGTAAGTATGTATTAATTGAAGATCAGTACAAAGGCCTTGGAGGCCCTTTAACTTTGAACTATTATTTTTTGCAAGATCATAAAGACAGTGCACTAGTTCAATTGAAGCAAATAAAACCCATGTTGGATTGTTTTGAGCATTGGTTTGGGAAATATCCATTTTATCAAGATGGATATAAACTGGTTGAAGTGCCTTATTTAGGGATGGAACATCAAAGTAATGTAACCTATGGTAACCGATTTAAGAATGGGTATTTGGGCAAAGATATTTCTACTTCCGGCTGGGGTATGCACTGGGATTATATTATTATACATGAAAGTGCACATGAATGGTTTGGTAATAATATAACTGCCAAAGACATTGCCGATATGTGGATTCAAGAAGGATTTACTACCTACAGTGAAACCCTTTTTTCTGAATGGCTTGATGGACGTATTGCTGGTGAAGAGTATAATTTTGGGAGTAGAAAAAGAATTAAAAATGATTCCCCCATCATAGCAGATTACAATGTAAATGCTTCAGGAAGTGGAGATATGTATTTTAAATCTGCTGCAATGATACATAGCATTCGGATGGCCATGAACAACGATGACCAATTTAGACAGATGTTATTGGGTTTGAACAAAGCATTTTGGCATGCAACAATTACTACAAGTGATGTTGAGCGTAAAATGAACAGTTATACCCGATTTACTTTGGATAAAATTTTTGATCAATATTTGCGCAAAACAACAATTCCCGTTTTAGAATACTATTTCTCTGTTAGTGGAAACAAATTAGTGTATAGATGGACTAATGCGGTAGATGGATTTAATTTGCCCTTAGTTATACAAACAGATATGAAACCCGTTACCATTGTTCCCAAATTAAATGAATGGCAGGAATTTACATTTCCTTTAGGAATGATAAACGCAACTCAAATGCAGAATTTAGCCAAAAGGTTTTATATTCAATTAATGGAGAAAAAAGAATTGGTAATTAGCTCCAACTAGGCCATGGGTAGTATACGAAAACAAACCATCATTTCAAGCATATTAATATACATCGGTTTTTTTATCGGTGCCATCAATATGTATTTTTATACCCGTAATGGTTCTTTTACTCTAGAACAGTTTGGAGTTACTCGAATTTTCTTCGACTTCGCTCAAAATATGTACGCTTTTGGAGCCTTGGGTGTAATACCAGTAATCTATAAATTTTATCCTTACTATAAAGACAATTTAGAAACCCACAAGATAGACTTGATGACTTGGGGAATGATGGCTGCGTTGATTGGATTTATTTTAGTTGTTATACTTGGTTGGTACTTTCAGCCAGTGTTTGTACGGCAGTTTTCGGAAAAATCTAAACTAATTGTAGACTACTATTATTGGATGTTTCCCTTTGCAATGGGTATGCTTTTCTTTTCGGTTTTAGAAGGATTTTCATGGGCGCTGCAAAAAACCATTTTCTCTAATTTCTTAAAAGAAACAGGGCTAAGAATTATCACCAGCTTGTTTATCTTACTTTACTTTTTAAAAGTAATTTCCTTTGATGGGTTCGTGCATTTATTTGCTTTTTTATACCTTATTATTTTTCTTTTATTAGCTACTT
>VIKJ01000039.1 GCA_008080615.1 Chitinophagaceae bacterium
TACAATCTGCAACTTTAAAGACAAAGGATAATCTCCTTGTTTACGCTTAACATACTGATTTGCTTGTAGTTCTTCCATAATGATTGTTTTTGTGTATCATTATTTCAGGACGGGACATACACAATAAAAAAATCCCCGTTGAGAATTCAATGGGGATTTTTATTTTATAACATACAATTTACCATCCTAATAAATATGCAAAAATCAACGGCACTACAATCGTAGCGTCACTTTCTACAATAAATTTAGGGGTATGAATATCTAATTTGCCCCAAGTAATTTTTTCGTTAGGAACCGCACCAGAATAAGATCCATAAGATGTAGTAGAATCACTGATTTGGCAGAAATAACTCCAGAAAGGAACATCATGCCATTCTAAATCTTGGTACATCATGGGCACTACGCAAATAGGGAAATCACCCGCAATACCACCTCCTATCTGAAAAAATCCAACTCCTTTTCCACCACTATTAGCACGGTACCATTCGGTTAACCAAACCATATATTCAATACCACTTTTCATGGTACTAGCTTTTAGTTCATTTTTAATTACATAAGAAGCAAAAATATTACCCATGGTACTGTCTTCCCATCCTGGTACTACAATTGGTAAATTCTTTTCAGCAGCAGCCAACATCCAACTATTCTTAGGATCAATTTCGTAATACTGCTCTAAAACTCCACTATTGAGCATTTTGTACATGTACTCGTGTGGAAAATAGCGCTCTCCCGCCGCATCAGCATCGGCCCAAATTTTATGAATATGTTGCTGCAATCTTCTAAATGCTTCTTCTTCTGGAATACAAGTATCTGTAACCCTATTGTAATGGTTCTCTAATAAGTCCCACTCTTCCTGAGGGCTTAAATCTCGGTAATTAGGCACCCTTTTGTAATGGCTATGTGCTACCAAATTCATGATATCTTCTTCTAAATTGGCACCCGTACAGCTAATAATGGCCACTTTATCCTGACGGATCATTTCTGCCAAACTAATTCCCAATTCTGCGGTACTCATGGCTCCAGCCAAACTCACCAACATTTTACCCCCTTCCAATAAATGGGTTTCATATCCTTTAGCAGCATCTATTAAAGCAGCTGCGTTAAAATGTCTGTAATGATGTTGAATAAACTGAGATACAGGTCCCTTGCTCATATTATTTAATTAAGGGGGCAAAAGTAAAAAAAATAGGCGGGTTTAAGCTTTTTATAATGTACCGAAAAAAAATTGTTACTTGCGCTAGCGTCAAATACTTGCCCAATAGGGCTTATCAAACTATATGGAACAGTCCTATTTTAAAGAATATTATCAATTAGAAAGGGTAAACTGGTGGTTTATTGTAAGAAGAAAAATCTTGGCAGAACGCATTGGCACCCTATTGAATCATCCAACCCGTATTTCCTCATTGAATGTGGGGGCGGCCACGGGCACTACTTCGGATATGCTAACCCAATTTGGGGAAGTAATGTCGGTAGAATATGATGAGGATTGTTGCAAATTTACCCAACCCATTTTAAGCACACCCCTTATTCAGGGTTCTATTACAGAACTTCCATTTGAAAACGACCAATACGATTTAGTTTGTGCATTTGATGTGATTGAACATGTGGAAGACGATCAAAAAGCCATTGATGAATTGTTTAGGGTTTGTAAACCAGGAGGGCATATAGCCATTACGGTGCCAGCTTATGCATTTTTGTGGGGGCCACATGATGTAATCAATCAACATTTTAGAAGATATACCTTGCCAGGACTACTACAATTATTCAATAAACAAAAAGGCAGGATTATTTATAAAACCTATTTCAATTCAATTTTATTTTTACCAATTGCTATTTTTAGGGTTGCTGCCAAATTGTTCAAGAGCGTAAGTGTTACCCCCAGTGAAAAGGGTAATTCGGATCATGAAATTTTTGGAACAGCAGGCTTTTTTAATTCATTACTCGCTGGTTTATTTAATATAGACTATCATTTGTTGAAACACCATATTCGGTTTCCGGCTGGAGTATCCATTATGGTATTTTTTAAAAAAGAGGAACTTAAATGAAATTAAGTAACGCGTTTTTGCAAAAAAAAATTCAAATCAATCAGCATACGAAAGTAGAGTTGATTTATTTGCTGTGGTTTGTATTGGCCATATTTGCAGTAGTATCCGAAATGGCCAGAGGCCTTACCAGTATTGATAATTATTTAATTTTTAAAGGCGTTTTTGATCATGTAGTACAAGAAAAATATTTATTTAGCTATTATCCTGCCGAATATGTTTCATTTAATAATTATGGGCCAGCTTTTTCGTTAATCATTGCTCCATTTGCATTACTCCCAACTTATTTGGGTTGCTTCTTATGGGCCATGGCCAATGCATTGGCCTTATTCTGGGCCATCAGAATGTTGCCCATTTTATATGAGCAAAAAATTTGGATTTATTGGGTGGTATTAATTGAAATGATGACTTCCATTCACAGTGTTCAGTTTAATCCAATGTTTACTTCCTTTATCATTTTTGCTTTTGTATTTACATTAAACGGAAAAGACTGGCTGGCCACCCTTTTTATAGCACTAGGATTTTTAAGTAAAATTTATGGTATTGCAGGATTGGCTTTTTTCTTCTTTTCTAAGAATAAAAAAATCTTTGCGCTTTCATTTATAGGATGGATGATTGTTATCATTGCTTTACCCATATTGTATTCTAGCTATGGATATATAGTACAAACTTATGAGGATTGGTATCACCAGATTATCAAAAGGAACAATCAAAATATTCTCAATTCTACCTATTTTGGCATGCAGGATATTTCTGTTCCTGGTATGATTCGCAGAATTTTTAATTATTATGGGGCTATCGATTTAAAAATTATTGCAATGGCTGCTGTATTTTTTCTACCACCATTGTTTCGAAAAAAGAACTGGAATAACCCTACATTTCAACTAAGCTATTTAGCTATTACCCTAATTAGCGTGGTTATTTTTAGCTCTGCTGCAGAAAGTCCCACATTTGTGATTGCTGTTACAGGAGCTGCTATTTGGTTGATTTTACAAAAAAACCCCTTGCATCTGAACGTGAAAATAGTATTGGTACTGTTATTCTTATTGACCATTGTTTCTCCTACTGATATTATTCCCAAATACATTAGAGATAATTATATTTTAAGATATTCTTTAAAGGCATTGCCCTGTTTGGTAATTTGGTGTTGGTTAACTGTTGTAACTTGGAAATCGGAATTTTCAAAACAAGTACATTCATGAAAAAAAAGGTAGCGTTTATTATTCCTGCTTGCAATGAACAGAAAAATATTCCCTTGCTCTTGAATGAAATTCATGAAGTAATGGAAGTTACTCCTTATGAGTATAGCATCACATTTGTTGATGATGGCAGTACAGATAATAGTTTGGAAGTAATAAAAGCATTGGCCATTCAATATGCCAACATTTTTTTTATCAGCCTCTCTAGAAATTTTGGGCATCAGAATGCATTAAAAGCAGGTTTAGACAATGCAGATGGAGATTGTACCATTATGATGGATGCCGACCTTCAACATCCACCCAAAATTATTACTCAACTATTACAACAATGGGAAGCAGGATATGATGTGGTGTACACCATCAGAAAAGACCATATAGAATTACCTTTAGTAAAAAGAAGAACCTCTAACCTTTTTTATCAAATAATCAATAACCTTTCGGATATAGAGCTAGAGCAAGGAACAGCAGATTTTAGGTTAATGGATAAAAAAGTAGTAGCTGCATTTAAAGGAATGCGTGAAACGGAACTTTTTATTCGTGGCTTGATTAAATGGATGGGTTTTAGTCAAATAGGTATTGAATATGATCCAGGAATAAGAAAGGAAGGAGTTTCTAAATATACCCTTAAAACAATGATTCGTTTTGCTTTACAAGGCATTACCTCATTTAGTACTAAACCTTTGTATGGTACAGCTTATTTAGGATTTGTGTTCTCCATTGCGTCTTTATTTTACTTTGCTTATATCATTTATAGTTATTATGCAGGTCATACTATTTCAGGTTGGGCTTCAATCATTGCAACCATTACTTTTTTTGGAGGCTTGCAACTGATGATACTTGGAATCATTGGATTGTATTTAGGCAAATTATTTATGCAGAGTAAACATCGAGAAGAATTTGATATGCCATTGGAATATCAAGTTGATATACCAGTAGCACAACAAATGCAAATAGGCAAATTAGGATTGGATGCAATTGAACCTGTGCTCTCTAAAGTAAATACTACTTTATTTACAACTGCGAATTTTGCCAATCAATATCCAGATGCAATCAAATCATTTGCCAATAGGCATGAAATTGCATCCCATACATTTTATCATTCAAAATTTGAAGTAGCAGATTTAGCAGCTTCTCGATTAAGATTAGAGGCAATTTCAGGGCAACCAGTTACTGGGTTGCGGATGCCCAGAATGCGCAAAGTGGAAATGGCTGATGTAATGGCTGCAGGCTATGGCTATGATTCTTCTATCAATCCCACTTATTTACCAGGCAGGTACAATAATTTTCATTTACCCAGAACCGTTTATACCGATCAAGGCATGAAACGGATACCTGCATCTGTTTCTCCAGCAATACGGATTCCGTTGTTTTGGTTGAGTTTTAAGAATATGCCCTATTCATTATTTTTGGCGCTTTG
Organism: Chitinophagaceae bacterium; assembly: GCA_008080615.1. Taxonomy (GTDB): domain Bacteria; phylum Bacteroidota; class Bacteroidia; order Chitinophagales; family Chitinophagaceae; genus Sediminibacterium. The sequence continues at coordinate 4,659 of VIKJ01000039.1, forward strand.
CAAACAAACACTTGCAAAAGACGGATATATCTGTTTGTATTTTCATCCTTGGGAATTTACACCCATTGAGGAATTTGGCTTGCCTATGTACACCAGAAGATGGGCTGGCCCAATTATGGTAAGCCGCTTATTACAGCTTATAAAAGACTTACAAAAGGAAGGAGATTTTATTCCAATTAATCAATTACCTAATTTGAGTTAGTTGTATTGGCTTATTCATATCAATCATGCCTTATCAAGGCAACCAACTTATAAATTAACACCTGTGAAAAATATTGTTTTACTCACCATTTGCCTTTTTACCCTAACAATTGTTTCTGCACAGCAAGAAGAAAGGCCACAAACGCCTCAACCACCATTTAACTATTCTATTGAAGAAGTTGAATACGACAATGCCGACCATAGCGTGCATTATGGAGCTACATTAACCATACCCAAAAACAAAAAGAATTTTCCTACTATAATCATTATTTCTGGGAGTGGTACACAGGATAGAGACGGAACCCTATTTGGCCATAAACTGTATTGGGTATTGGCTGATTATTTAACTAACCAGGGCATTGCAGTGCTAAGAGTAGATGACAGAGGTGCTGGAAAAAGCACCAAGGGACCTAAACCAAAAGAACTTACTTCTGCTGATTTTTCTTACGATGTAGAAACCAGTTTAAATTATTTACTAAGTAGAAAAGATATCAATCATAAAAATATTGGCCTGATTGGGCATAGTGAAGGAGGTGCCATCGCACCCATGGTAGCAGCAAGAAGAAAAGAAATTAGCTTTTTGGTATTATGGGGTGCCCCTGCAATTGGTGGGGCTGCAACCAATACCAGTCAAAATCTTTTTCAACTGCGTAAGGCAAAAATTGATAGCACAGCTACCGTTGCATTTGGTGTATTGCACAATCAAATGCTCAATCAATTTACTGCCCCAACTAAAGAGCAATTAAATAAACAACTAGATTCTGTATACTTAAATTGGTTTCGTCAACAAAGCCCTGCAGTTATCAAATCATTATATGCTACTGAAAAAACAATTGTTGGCCAAGGAGTACAATTTATGTACGATGGATTGTACGATATCCCTTGGATGCGGTATTTTATCAATTATAACCCTATTGAAGATTTAAAAAAAATCACTTGTAGGGTTTTAGCTATCAATGGAGAAAAAGATACACAAGTAGAAGCATCCAGTAATTTACCCTTGATTGAACAAACAATTAAATCTAGTGGAAATAAAAAAGTAATTGTACAAACGCTTCCAAATTTGAATCACTTATTGCAAACCGCCAATACAGGAGATGTTAGCGAATATCAAAAAATAAAAGAAACCATTGCCCCTTCTGCCTTAGAATTGATTGCCAATTGGATTAACAAAAAATAATCAATGAATTATTTAGCACATGCCTATTTGTCTTTTAATGAACCAAGTATTTTACTAGGCAATATGATCAGCGATTATGTGAAAGGCAAAAAGCAATACGATTATCCATTATTGATACAAAAAGGAATCCACTTACACCGGGCTATTGATACGTTTACAGATGATCATGAAATAACTAAGGAACTGAAGAAAATATTTTCTCCCGCAGTTCGCCTCTATTCAGGTGCATTTGTAGATATAGTATATGATCATTTTTTGGCATTGCATAGCCCCGAAATGACCGAGCAACAGTGGATGGATTTTACTCAAACAACTTATAACCTGTTAGCAGAACAAACCGATTATTTTCCTGCTCCCTTTGCACGCATGTTTCCTTATATGCAACAACAAAACTGGCTATTCAACTACCGCTATATATGGGGCATTGAAAACAGCTTTGGTGGCTTAGTAAGAAGAGCCAATTATTTAAATAGTTCTAAAGAGGCATTTGAGTTGTTTATGAAGCATTATCAAGAAATTGAGCGTTCATCCGTTTTATTCTTGGTAGATGTTAAAAAATTTGCCGACAGTCAATTTCAGCAGCTTAACCCGCAGTAGCAGCTTATATTTGCTAAATCATAAATTAATTTATTGAAACATGAAAACAGCTACCAAATATATCCATGCCGGTTCAGAACCAGATCCTTCTACTGGTGCAATCATGACCCCTATTTACCAAACTTCTACTTATGTGCAAGAAGCACCAGGTGTAAATAAAGGATTTGAATATGCAAGAAGCCAAAACCCTACTCGTAAGGCATTGGAAGAAGCTTATGCGCAAATTGAGAATGGAAAATTTGGGCTTGCATTTGGTAGTGGTGTTGCTGCTACAGATGCAGTTATTAAATTATTAGCGCCTGGTGATGAAGTAATTGCTGCCAACGATATGTATGGAGGCACTTATCGCTTGTTTTCTAAAATTTATGAAAAATTTGGAATTCAGTTTACCTATGTAGATACTACTGATGCCAATAATATTCAAAAAGCTATCTCGGCAAAAACAAAATTAATTTGGATTGAAACACCTACCAATCCATTGATGAATATTACTGATATAGAAGCGGTGAGTAAAATTGCTAAAGCTAGTAAGGCGATACTTTGTGTAGACAATACATTTGCATCCCCTTATTTACAAAACCCATTAGATTTAGGTGCAGATATTGTAATGCATTCTGCAACAAAATATCTTGGTGGTCATAGCGATTTAATTCAAGGTGCATTGATGATGAATGATGCAGGCTTACGCGAACAATTGTATTTTATTCAAAAAAGCTGCGGTGCAGTTCCTGGTCCTATGGATTGCTTCTTAGTATTAAGGGGTATTAAAACCTTGCACTTACGAATGCAACGTCATTGTGAAAATGGCAAAACTATTGCTCATTGGTTACGCAAACATCCTAAAGTGGGTAGGGTATACTGGTGTGGATTCGAAGATCATCCCAATTATGCCATTGCCAGAAAACAAATGCGCGATTTTGGTGGCATGCTTTCATTTGAATTAAAAGATGATAGTATAGAAGCAGCTAAAAAAGTATTGTCTTCTACCAAATTGTTTTCGTTAGCAGAAAGTTTAGGCGGTGTTGAAAGTTTAATTAATCACCCAGCTTCTATGACGCACGCTTCCATCCCTAGAGAAAAAAGAATTGCCAATGGATTAAGTGATACATTAATTCGCTTAAGTGTTGGCGTTGAAGATGTAGACGATTTAATTGCCGATTTAGATAAAGCACTATTATAAATAGGTATGAAAAAAGAAGTTTTTTTGGGGTTTCTTTTCTGTATGTCTTTAACAACAGTTTTTGCTCAGCCTACTCTGGTACAAAAACAAATTGATAGTTTAGTGAATGCTAAAGCTATTCCGGGTATTATCATAGGTACAGTAGATCAGGGTAAACAAAAAATTTATACGGCAGGCTATGCCAATGTAGAGCAACAAACCCCATTTTTACCCAATACCCAACTAGAAATTGGTAGCATTAGCAAAACATTTACGCCAAGCAATTTGGGTACATCTGCTAACGCATTACTTCCATACGAAGGATACAACCTAAATAAATTGTTTAGTTATCTTGTAACAGCTACACCCAACCCTGTTGGTAAAGTAGAGTATTCTAATTTGGGTATGGGGCTAGCAGGTGTTCTTGCAGAACGCATCTCTGGAAAATCTTACGAATCCTTGCTAAAAAAATATATCAGCAAACCTTTTAGATTAAAGTACACTTCTTTAAAAACGGCTACCTTTCAACCTATTGCAACTGGATATTTCAATTCCCAGAATGCATTATACTGGGATATGTATGCATTAAATGGCGCTGGTGGTATTAAGTCGAATACTAGCGAAATGCTTTCATATCTGAACTATCTATTAATGCAAAGTAGCAACCCTATTATTACAAGCATAACCACTCCTACTGCAACCATCAACAAACAAATTAAAGTAGCAAAGGGATGGCATTTACTTTCTTCAAAGGAACAATCTAAAATTATTTGGCATAACGGAGGAACTTATGGATTTTCTACTTTTTGTGCCTTCAATATAGAAACCGGAAAAGCTGTTTTTTTGGCAATCAATGCATTTAATAAAAACAAGATTGCAGATGGGCTTGGATTTGAGATCATCATGAAAATGCTTACTACAAAGTAATGGAGGCGTTAAAAAAATTACAGCAATTTTTAGATGAAAAAGTAGCGCTATATAATCAACCTTCTTTTATTGCAGCTGATCCTATTTGCATTCCACACTTATTTACTAAGCAACAGGATATAGAAATCGCCGGATTTTTTGCTGCCATTTTTGCCTGGGGCAATAGAACTACCATTATCAACAAATCGAAAGAGTTGATGCAATTGATGCAGATGCAACCCCATCAGTTTTGCATGGAAGCATCGGCCAAAGAATTAAAGCAACTAGAAGCCTTTAAGCATCGTACTTTCAACGCTACCGATTTATTGTATTGTATTGAGTTCTTTAAATACCATTATGCAACAAACGATTCACTAGAAGATGCATTTCTCATCAACAAAAAATCACCCGCATCTATGTATGATGCGCTCGTACATTTTCATCAGTATTTTTTTTCGCTAGAAGATGCTCCAGCAAGAACCAAAAAACATATTGCCAACCCAGCCAAAGGATCTACTTGCAAACGCTTAAATATGTATTTAAGATGGATGGTAAGGAAAGACAATAAGGGAGTTGATTTTGGTATTTGGAAAAAATTAAAACCAGCGCAATTGATTTGCCCTATTGATGTGCATGTTGCCAGAGTAGCTAAGCGTTTTAATTTATTCGATCGCCAACAAATAGATTGGCAAGCTGCAGAAGCATTAACCAATTACCTAAAAAAGCTGGACCCTAAGGATCCAGCTAAATATGATTTTGCCTTATTTGGATTAGGCGTTATAGAAAAATTCTAACTTATTTCAATTCAAAAGTGGCGTTCAACGTTTTGTTTGAATCTCCTCCTACAAATACATTGAACTTACCCGATTCTAATACAGTATTGCCTGCACCATCATAAAAACTAAGGTCTTTACCCGTTAATACAAATTGTACTGTTTTAGATTCCCCTGCTTTCAGCATTATTTTTTGAAATCCTTTGAGTTCTTTTACAGGACGAATAATGGATGCAGTTAAGTCTCTAATATACAATTGCACCACTTCTTCTCCATCTACATTACTAGTGTTTTTAACGGTTACCGCTACTTTTACTGATTCATTTTTGCTAATACTTGTGCTGCTTAATGTTAAGCCAGTATACTCAAATGTTGAATAGCTCAACCCATATCCAAATGGATAAAGTGGCTCATTGGGAATATCACGATAACGAGATTTCCAAGAAGCATCACCAGTTTCAGGAGGAGGTCGATTGGTATTAAAATGATTGTAGTATACAGGTATTTGACCTACTGCATAAGGAAAACTCATTACGGTTTTTCCTGACGGATTATAGTCGCCTGATAAAACATCTGCAACTGCATTACCTGTTTCTGTTCCTAGCACCCAGCATTGCACAATGGCCGTACTTAAATTTTGTATTTGAGTTAATACCAACGGGCGTCCACTGTTTACCAATACCACCACTGGTTTACCTGTTTTTTGTAAGGCTTTTAATAATTGAACCTGATTGTCTGGGATATTAATATTGGCCAAAGATCTTTCCTCACCTGCTAACTTTCCACTTAATCCAATAGTAGCTACAATCACATCTGAATTGGCAGCGGAAGCTACTGCCTCATTTACCAATGCTTCATTAAAATTATTATCGGCTGTATAGCCTGCTGTATAGGCAATTGAAGCAGATCCAAATTTTTGCTGCATGCCCTCATAAATACTAACTGCATCATTTGAATCACCTTTACCTGACCAAAAATCAAACATGTCATCTTTGCTCTTGGCATACAAACCTACCAAGGCAATTTTTTGAGTTGATTTTTTTAGTGGTAATACTTGTTGGTTATTTTTTAATAATACAATTGAACTTCTCGCTGCTTTAAGTGCTTCTGCTCTATTTGCTGGAGAAAATAAAGTAGTGGCTTCTCTTGATTCATCAGAAAACTTATATGGATCTTCAAACAATCCCAATTTAAATTTATAATACAGTACTTTTCTAACAACATCATCTACTTCCTTCATCGAAACTTTTCCTTCTTTAACCAATGCTGGTAAATGCTCAATAGTTACAATAGATTGCATGTCCATCATACTACCCGATTTAATTGCCTTGTACGCGGCATCCTTTTCATTTGCTGCATAACCATGATCAACAAGTTCTTCAAATGAACCCCAGTCACTCACTACTAATCCTTTAAAGCCCCATTTCTTCTGAAGAATATCTTTCAATAAAAATGAATTGGCACTTGCAGGAACTCCATCAACAACGTTAAACGAGTTCATGATAGTTGCAGCACCTGCATTTACAGCAGCTTGATAAGTGGGTAAATATTTATTCCATAAAGCAACTCTAGAAACATCCACATGATTGTATTCCCTACCTGCCTCTAGTGCTCCATAAGCTGCAAAGTGTTTTACACAGGCCAAAATATGCAGTACATCATCTAAGTTTCCCTGCAAGCCGCGAACCCTTGCAGCGGCAACTAGCGAACCATAGTAAGTGTCTTCTCCAGCTCCTTCCATGACCCTTCCCCATCTAGGATCGGTACTGATATCTACCATGGGAGCAAAAGTCCAATGCAAGCCTGCTGCTGCAGACTCTTTAGCCGATACAGCTGAATTCTTTTCAATTTGAGTTAGGTCCCAACTACATGCTTCTGCCAGAGGAATTGGGAAAATGGTTTTATAGCCATGAATTACGTCGTAAGCAAATAAAATAGGAATTCCCAAACGGCTCTCTTTTACGGCTACTTCCTGAATATTTCTGGTTTCTTTAGCTCCAGTAACATTCAAGAAAGAACCTACTTTGCCGTCACGTACCATTTGTACTTTTGCCTTTTGGCCAGGATCATTTAATGCAGGGCCTGTAAATATACCACCACTCAATTGGTTTAATTGACCAGCTTTTTCTTCGATGGTCATCCGTTTTAGCAAATCATCAATTCGTAAATTAATGTCAATTTTAGTACTTTTATACAACGGAGTTGTAGCGGGCTGCTTTTGTGCATTCAAAAGAGTTGTTGCACCCAAAAAACAAAGGAAATAAATATATTTTTTCATATAGCAAACTTGAATTCTTTAAAGGTATAAAATTAAGATATATGCACGAACACAATATTGACATTGCCGCATTTGAGCAATTAAACAGGCAGGAACTAGTAAATACCATCAACGAGTTGATCTTGAATGATTTTGAAAAACTGGTGTTTGTAATGTATAGAATAGATGTAAATGAGGCCAAAATAAAAAGCTTATTGGCATCAAAAACAGATACCAATGCCGCTGAACTAATTGCCGACGCCATTATAGAAAGATTGCAGCAGAAAAAAGCAGCAAAAGAAATTTATAAGCAGCAGCACCAAGCCCAGTCTAGCGAAGAAAAGTGGTAATTAATTGAGCAATTCATCAATTCGCTTAAAAGTGAACCCTCGCTTCTTTAGTAATTGAATTAATTCTCCTAATCTACTATATAGTTTATCTGTTCTGCGCGGATCTGTTCCCGCATGAATCAGCAATATATTGCCATTCATTTGAGCATCCGATAATCGCAGTAGTTTATTCATTAGGGTATCACTGCTGCGGTACAACTTTCCCATTTGAGGCCAGGTATAATCTGCATTGGTAAATGTATTGGGCGTAAAACTAAATAGCTCCATTCCGCGCCAATGCGTCCAAGTAGCAATACTATCATTCCACCATTCATAGGGCGGAATAAAATATCGAACAGTATTAGTAGGAATACCAAGCAATTCCATTGCCTCCATATTTTTATTCAGGTCTTCTGTAAATTGATCATATGTAACCAACAAACTGTCTCGCTTTTGCCAATCTGCATACAATAAATGATCATTACTATGGGGGCCTAAATAATGCTGAGCATTTTTCAGTTGTAACAATGATTGTTTAAACGCAGGATTTCTATAAAATCTTCCAGTGAAAAAGAAACTGCCTTTAATTTTTTCTTTATTCAACGTTTGTTCAATGGAAGTTAATCCATCTCCATATTCATCACCTGTAAAAACTAAAGCAATGTTTTTTCCGTTTGCTGGTTCCACTTTAATAATAGCCCCCGCATTCATTATTTTTTTTACAATCGTCTCTTTTTGTTGCACATGCTTTACTCCACTAGTTGCTTGTTGAGCTGCTAATAAATAAATGAGCGAAGCAGTTCCATCCATGGTAGGTTCATTGGTACTATAGTCTCCATAGTCATCATGATAAACTGCCAAATCACTTTGAAAAGGAGCATACTCATCTGCATCTTTTAATTGAATCCCAATTAAATTTTTATAAATATTGGTATACACTGGCCCGTCTACTAAACCGCCGTTGATGGGATAATTTTTTATATGGGTGAACGCACTATGAGGGTCTACAGGACTGTCTCCCTGAAATGGTAAACCATATACCATACTGGTTCCCCAAGGATTGCAACCAAATAACCAATCTATATTGGCTTGTTCTAATTGCTCATATTGTTTGCTACCTGATAAGCTTTTATACCATTTACATTGCATTGCAAATGCAACCGTTAAATTATTACTGCACCAAATAAACGGCACCCCTCTATAGAAAGCATTTGCTTTTGCTTTTTGCCAAACTGCATCTATTCCTTTTTTATAAAAAGAGATAATGGTATCTTTTTTTGAACCAGTTAATTGTTTGGCCAATTCATAATGACCCAAATTAATAAAGGGATACCATTGATAATGACTGGCAGTATCTTTTCCTAACCAAGGTGTAACGGATTCTTTTTTTGCATAGGAGAATGCCGATTGTAATCGTTCATTTTTATCTTTCCAAAATGCAGCAGCATGGGCTAATTCAAGGTCATCAACCCAATTATCTTCGGCATATATATAGGGAGACACAACAGAAACAGTTTGTGTAACGCCTTCTTTTTTATAAGCAAATTGCAAAGCAGATTTTGCCTTTGCTTTATACAAATCTTGCTGCTGCTTAAAATAGATGGATGCCAATGAAAAAGCACTGCTGAATTTTGCAGCAGTTGAACTTGTTCCAGTTGTATTGTTTTTAAACTTTCCCCTTTGTTGAATTTCTCCATCAATAAAATATACTGGCCGCTCAAACCCCTTGCCATAATAATTGTCTTCTTTGGGAATGCGCATCCCTCTATGATCCCGATCATCCCCTAATTGATTAAATAACCATTCTGGTTTAGGATGCATTTTAACCAACCAATCTAAACCCCATTTTGCTTCGTCTAATACATCTACCCTTCCATTACTTCCATTGATTCCATTATCGTTGAAATGATCAGCAAAAACAGCAGGAAAATCTCTATAGGCCATTAGCAGATGGTATGTGGCGTTGGCAGTAGTTGAACTGTATTGTAAATAGTCGCTTGCATCATGCCATCCACCAATCGCATCAATATGAGTACTGTCTTTGAGTCCAACAGCTGCGCCATACATAGTATACCCATCATGGGTATGGCAACTATCTTGTAAAAAAGGATTGTATCCACTTCTTTGTTGACGCATGTATTGCAAACAAAAATCGGCCGTTCCCTGATACACATTTTCATTGATGCTAAACACAGGCGATTTAATATTACCCACTTGCAAATAAAATCTCCCCTTCCCTTTAAATGCAGAAAAATCTAATCTGGCAGTTTCAGTAAATGGACCATAACCACCAAATTGTTTACCTGTACGATTAGTGTACACTGGTTTGTTGGTGAGTGCATTAACTAACGAAAATTGATTATTTAACGAAGCCCCTTTTGTGCACCAAACTGCTACTTTTACGCCATTGGGTAAGTAACCCAGTTGATTGATTCTAATCCAACTGAGCTCTGAATCATTTGCAATTGCAACAAATACAATAATCATGGCAAATAGTGATACAAATAACTTTTTAATCATGGCAAAAATTAATGTTTAAATATACAAACGTTAATGCAGTCAATTCACCTAATTTCGTACTTCAAAATTTAGAACGATGAAGCTTGTTTCTTATCTATCGGATGGAAGAGATCAATTGGCATTTTTAGTAGATGGGTTATTGTTCGACTGCGATTTGATGCATCCAGAATTACCCAATAGCATGAATATGTTTTTGCAATATTGGGATGATATGTTTCCAATTGCACAACAAACAGAAGCTGCTATAAAAAGCGGTAGAATTGGCAAAGAAAATGGAGTAGACATAGAAAGTATTGCATTATTGGCACCCGTACCTTTTCCAACATCTTGTAGAGATGGATATGCATTTCGTCAACATGTTGCTGCAGCTCGCAGAAACAGAAAAGTAGACATGATTGCAGAATTTGATCAATATCCCATTTTTTATTTTACCAATCACCATAGCATACAAGGACCTGGCGATATCAAATGCATGCCCGATCATTTTGAAAAATTAGATTTTGAATTAGAAGCTGCCATTGTTATTTGCAAACAAGGCAGAAACATTATAGCAGATGAAGCGGATGAATACATTGGTGGTCTTATGATCATGAACGATATGAGCGCCCGTAGATTACAAATGGAAGAAATGTTGTTAAACCTTGGGCCTGCTAAAGGAAAAGATTTTTCTACAGTGATTGGCCCATGCCTTGTAACCTTAGATGAATTAACTGCTTACGAAGTGGCTCCTAAAGAAGGTCATGTGGGTAAGGCTTGGAATTTAAGCATGAAGTGTTGGGTAAACGGCGTTCAAGTAAGTGAAGGGAACGTAAAAGATATGGATTGGACTTTTGCTGAAATCATAGAACGCTGCGCTTATGGTGTTGATATTCATCCTGGTGATGTAATAGGAAGTGGAACAGTAGGAACAGGTTGTTTCTTAGAATTAAATGGAACGGGAAAATTAAATGATCCCAACTACACAGAACAGTGGCTTCAAGCAGGTGATGAAGTAACAATGGAAATTGAAGGCATTGGAAAACTGAACAATAGAATTATAAAAGACGATAGTGAATTTTCTATATTGGCTAAAAAGAAGATCTAATGAGAATAGTATTATCCGAACTAAATATTATGGAACGCCAAGCATGGCTTCAACATGCCATTGCGCCTCGACCTATTTGCTTTGCTAGTACCATCGATAAAAAAGGCAATAGTAATTTAAGCCCCTTTAGTTTTTTTAATCTATTTTCTTCTAACCCTCCTATTGTTATTTTTTCTCCTTCCAGAAAAGGGAGAGACAATACATTAAAACACAGTTTAGAAAATGTGTTGGAAGTTCCTGAATGTGTTATCAGCATTGTAGATGAAGCGATGGTGCAACAAATGAGTTTATCTAGTTGTGAATATCCAAAAGGAGTTGATGAGTTTACAAAAGCAGGATTTACTAAACAAGCTGCTACAATTGTAAAACCGCCGATGGTAAAGGAAGCCAAAATAAATTTGGAATGCAGGGTGAACGAAGTAAAATCTTTAGGAGAGCAAGGAGGAGCAGGTCAATTGGTAATTGCCGAAGTAATCTGCATGCATATAGATGATGCCATTTTAAATTCAGAAGGCACCATGATAGACCAAACTAAAATGCATCATGTAGCAAGGCTTGGAGGAGACTG
>VIKJ01000195.1 GCA_008080615.1 Chitinophagaceae bacterium
TACGATCATTTGCCCAAAAGTTGAATTGAATCAATATAGCGATCTCGCTCTTGTTCATTGTCTTAATTCCTTCTTTCTGAACCGTTGCAATAAATAATTTGTGGGCTGATTACTCATCTGGTTTTTTTTCATCCTTGGGGTTGTAAGGGCAAATTCGATGCAGATGGCAGCTCGCATTAGACCCCGGTAGTTTAGGTTGCTTCCGCGTGGGTGGCGGAATTAACAGAGAAAGAAAAATCAATGGTTATCATTCCTGTTTTCTATGTATGAGATTATTTAATCCTTCAGGCGGGTAACTTTTTTGCTTTACCAAATTATCAAAAGGAATAAATAATGGCGAAGGTAGAGAATCCCATTCGAACCAACCAAATTCTGTGAAACAAGAGTCCCTTCCATCCAAAGGGATAAATAATGCTTTCCTTCTGTTTCAAAAAAATCGTTTGTGAAAGCGACTAAACGAACATTGCTAATTTCGACGCCAACCTCTTCTTGTACTTCTCGAATAGCACATTGTTCTGGCGTTTCACCAAAATCCAAATGTCCGCCGGGGGTAGACCAACAACCAGAGCCATGTACATTTTTTCGCCTGATAAGCAATATTCGCCCATTATGTGTAATGATCGCCGCTACGCCTACTCGTGGATAATCCGTCATTTTATTTTCCTGAAAGCAAATCTTATGGCTCAAAATATTTGACAAAGTCGCTTAACATACGATTATCCTGCGAAACACAATATCACAAACCAAAGTGAAGCAGTTGTTAGTTGATAATTATTCTATCTGAATTGTGAATTAACGCATTTAATAATACAGAAAGATTTTGACATCGTTCTTCTGAGTTTTTACCTGTTGGCCAAAAATCATATTCCGGCCCACCATATTCGTGAGGCAACCATTCCCACATATTAATTGATCGTGTATACCAAATATGAAATAACTCATCACGCATTTTTTGGTGATTTAGTTTTTTCCCTTCATATTTTTTACACCTATCAATAAAAAAATCTATGTAGTAATCTCTTTTAGTGACTTCCCATTTAAAAACTTGATCAGGAGCGCCTAAATAGCGTGCGATATCATAGTACTTTGAGTCAATAATTACATCTTCAAAATCAATCAAACCAAGCTTATGGTTATTTAAATGGACCATGTTATTTGGTCGAAAATCACTGTGTGCAATCCCAATATCAAAACTTCCAATTTTTTTAATCATATTAAAGGCAATTCGCTGTAATTTGTTTTTTGTATTGCAGTCTTCACACATTTTTTTCAAATCAATCCCTAATTTATTTTGTGAAGCCAGATCCCAAATTTTCTCAATAATAAAAACAGACCACGACATCCAGGTTTTCCAATCTCGTGTATCACTTTTATTACCCATATCTTTGCCAATCAAACCAATATAATTATGAGATAGATGCATGCTTAAAAATTGTGCCGCTAAATCTATAAACTCAGTGATGTTTTTTTCTTCAGAAAAGAAATCTTTTTCATCAGTTATTTCCTGCGCATATTCTAAAAAAAGAATTTCGCAATTATTGCTATCAGTAATAGCACCATATAATTTTGGAACCGGAATTCCAATTTCACTTAAATACCTGTAATGGTGCGCTTGTTTGGATTCTGTATTGCTCAGTTGGCGTCGGCCAAACAAAACTATTGCTTCTGTTCCATTGTTGGTTGTGATTTCTAATTTTGGAATAGCATATTCGCCGCATATTCCAGGCATGCCGACTTTGTGGTCAGAATCTTCATAATTAATTGACTGTATTTCATTGAAATACTGGCTTTGTAACATTTCTTTTAATGTATTGAAATCTAATCCAAAAAGCTGATTTGAATATGGTTCCATTTAATATCCTTTTTTAGTAAAAATTATAATCATACATGAAATGCATCCGATAACCGTGCAGTGGTACTGTTGGAAGGGCGCGGGCGGCTCCGCTTGGGTACAAAAGCATACCTGGTCTCATACCCTCCGCGTTGAAGGATGATCGCCAAGTCGAAGGTAGGTTGTTAAGAAGCTGCTGTGTTCTTGTCAATTCTGATTAAAACAAGGTTTATCCTTCAAGAAAAGAGCGGAATCGAACCCTCCTGCCGTTATATCAGATTTTCTTGTTGCTCATGGTATACAAAAATACTAATTCAAGTGCTCATACAGGTAGAATATGAAATCTTGGGATNTTGGGATGTTGTCTTTATGCCTAAATCATTTAGCCCTCTGAGAATCTGAGCGCGATGGTCTGTACCGTGGTTAACAACATGAAGAAGTACATGCCACACCATAAGCTCTTTATCTTCTTCTGGTTCAATTATTGGCCTATCAAACAAATCATCATCTTGTAATTCTGCAAGAAAATTACGCATCCTTTTTTCAATACTATCCCAATGAGAACGAATAATGTCTCTATCGTCAAAGGTCGTTGAGGTTTGCTGCTCTGATGACTCAATACCTTGCAATTCGTTGAACCAAACTTCATCCACGCCCATAAGATGCAAAATCTGCTCTCGAACGGACCCATGCGAGTAGCCTGCATCTTGGATAAATTTTTCATAAGACAGTGAGGTGACATAACTATCCCATATTTTGCGATTTTCGCTGAAGTGATACTCATAAAACTGACGAAAAGCATTAGCATTCATTTGCTATTTTCTCCATGATTCTTTGGGGGCTAGCAGTACCGCACTGCCGTCCGCTGTAAGCGGTGTAGGGCGGCTTTTTGCTCAAAATAACTCGTCTAGCAAAAGATGGTACTTTATCTTATTCCAATCTGGTTCGATACTGAGAAGGTTAAAGAATTGATCAAGATACTCATTATCATTACCAAAATTATGCTGAATTGAACGAACACAAAAGGCAATGTCGTACCATTTATCCGCTTTTCCGCTTCTTCCTAAATCGATGTAGCCGCATATTTGATTGTTACTAATAAAAATATTGCTGTCTCCGAAATCGCCGTGAGAAAATACCATTTCTTCGTTTGGCTTATGAGTTTTTAGAAAAGCATACAACTCATCGGGGTCTCTAAAAGGTGTATCATCTTCCCAATTCTCGCTGTCTAAATCAGCCAGATTATGCCGAAGTAAATAATCTAATTCATTAATCCGATAGTCAATATGACTGTCAAAAGGGCAATCCAAGATACTAATAGATTGCAAAAGTTTGATACCTTCGCTGTAAATAATTGTCATTTTTTGGGGGTCACACTGTTTTTTAAAATACTGGTAACCTACATCACCGCCAATTTCACTCATAAGTAAAAAACTTGTGTTTTCGTATTGTTCAAAGTGCAATACTTCTGGAGTTAGTAATTTTCCCTTTAGCCAAAGCATAATGTCTTTTTCACGTTCAACATCGTATGTCGTTCCATGATACTGGTCATCTGATAATTTTAAATAGAGATTTTCATTGCGCCCGATTAATTT
>VIKJ01000040.1 GCA_008080615.1 Chitinophagaceae bacterium
TATGACAAGCCTCAATTAATTCGTGGTTAACCAAGGAGTAATGAGGGCTATAAATAGTAGGGGTAAATCCTAAAGCTTCAATTTGATTGGTAAAACTTTTTTTATCAAAGTCTTCAATTAAAACAGCCGTTTTTATTGAAGGATATTTTTTGTGCAAGTATTGCAAACTGCGTATATCAAAAGATTGAATGGTAACTCTCTCCGTAATTTTTTTAGACTGAATAACTCCCACCAGTAATTCTACAAACTCTTCTGGAGATGGATGATAAATATGATCTGTTTCTACTTGTATTTTGGTTTCAATATTATACCGTATTGGTGCCCGCTTATTTGTTTTACAATAATTTTCTGCAGCATCAATCATATTGGCCAATGTTGGCTTTATTGCAGGAATCTTTTGTTGTTGCGGAAAACGATTATGCATTTTCATCCCTACATCATAAGTAGCAATTTGGGCATAGTTCATCTGGAACATATTGAGGCCCTTCTCTTCTGCTTCTACAACGTATTCCCCATTTGGCTTAGTGGTGATTTCATGATTAAAAAAGGGTTCATGGCTTAGGATTACTTGCTTATCCTTAGTGATAATGGCATCTGTTTCTAATGTAGTTACACCTAGTTCAATTGCTTTAAGCATTGCAGGAATGGTATTCTCTGGCATCAATCCTCTGCAACCCCGATGGCCTTGTTGATCGAAAGGCAATACTTGCATAGCATTATTTTGTTGAGCAGATTTACATGCAATTAGCAAAATAAATAATAGCCAAGAATACTTTACCATCCTATTGATGTTTAAATTAAAATATGAAGGCCTAATTACTTATTTAACCATTTCAATAATTTTCGTTTGGGGCATATTGGCATTTCTCAACGCAATATTTCTTACCGCCATTGCAGTGAAATCTCTAAAAGCAGTTTGGCTCAAAGGCTCTTCCCCAACCATGGCAGGAACACCTTCGTCTCCTCCTTCTCTGATAGTTTGTACCAACGGAATTTGTCCTAAGAAAGGCAATTCATATTCTTCGGCCAAACGCTTTCCACCTTCTTTACCAAACAAATAATATTTATTATTAGGGAGTTCTGCAGGAGTAAAATAGGCCATATTCTCTACCAATCCTATGATGGGGACACTGATTTGTGCTTGTCCAAACATGGCAATGGCTTTTTTGGCATCGGCCAATGCCACATTTTGAGGAGTTGTTACAATCACCACTCCTGTTACAGGTACTATTTGCATCAAGGTTAAATGTATATCCCCTGTTCCTGGTGGCATATCTATTACCAGATAATCTAATTCACCCCATTCTACATCCGTAACAAATTGACGAATGGCGCTACTGGCCATTGGGCCTCTCCAAACAACGGCATCTTTTTCATCTACCAGTAACCCAATACTCATTAATTTAATTCCAAATTTTTCTAGGGGAACAATCACACCCTTTCCGTCTACTTCTTTCATCATAGGTCTAGCTCCTCTAACACCAAACATCATAGGAACACTTGGCCCGTATATATCGGCATCCATTAAACCTACTGATGCGCCTCCTTCGGCCAAAGCAAGAGCCAGATTAGCTGAAACAGTGCTCTTACCCACTCCTCCTTTTCCACTAACAACTGCTATAATATTCTTTACTCCTCCCAAAACTTTTTGATCATCTTTACGAGTAGTAGAGGTATTTGAAGTGAAATTCACTTTTACAATTGCCTCCTTATTTACCAATAATTTTACTGCGTTTTCACTTGCTCGCTGCATCATGTCTTTCATAGGGCATGCGGGGGTAGTTAATACAATGGTAAAACTTACATTATTGCCATCAATAGCAATGTCTTTAATCATATTCAGGGTTACCAAATCCTTGCCCAAATCGGGTTCTTGCACATTACTCAGGGCTTTTAAAATATCATCTATTGTCATCACGAAAGTTTTTGTTAAAAAAGGTTTGAGTGCGCAAAGTTAACATCCAACAACCTTACTTTGTTGGGAATTCTGTACTTTAAACAAGAACCTAGGCAAAATTGTACATTTGCTACAGATACAGCTGAACGTGTATGAACCAAAAACTACTTTATTTCGGATTGTCCTTATTGTTTTTTCTCCCTATCAAGGCTATTCAGGCCCAAGAAAATGGCAATCCCTACCGTGATTCTATTGTTCAGCTTTATGGGGTTGTAATGACGGCAGATAGTTTAAGGGGGATACCCTCTGCTAGTGTGATTGTTGAGGGGAAAGGAAGGGGTACCATTACTACCAATGACGGGGTTTTCTCTATAGCTGTAATGAAGGGCGACCGGATCACTTTTTCTAGTGTTGGGTTTAAAAATAATACGATTAAAATTCCCGCCAATTTAGCTGAAAATCAATACAGTGTAATTCAATTATTGATTAGTGATACAGCATACTTACCTGCAACCATTTTAAAGCCACGCCCTACCAGAGAGCAATTTGAGCGAGATTTTTTAAATAATCGAATGCCAGATGATGCGTATGAAATTGCGCGAAAAAATTTGGATGAGGCTCAACGCAGAATTTTATTGAATAGCTTACCTGCCGATGGTAGAGAAGCCGTAAACTATCAGTTAAGGCAACAAACCAATAAATATTATTATGCAGGTCAAGTGCCTCCCATGAATATATTAAATCCTGCTGCTTGGGCCGATTTTATTAGTGCCTGGAAAAGAGGAGACTTTAAGAAAAAGAAATAATAACCTTACTTAAATAGATCAATATGCTCATTCAAAATGTTACAGTGATTGGTGCTGGCACTATGGGAAATGGAATTGCACATGTATTTGCACAAGCAGGTTTTAAAGTAACCCTTGTAGATGTTCAACAAACACAGCTAGATAAAGCATTGCAAACCATTAGTAAAAACCTAGACCGTCAAGTTACCAAGGGCATCATAACCGAAGAACAAAAAACACAAACATATAATCGGCTTTGTACCTCCACTAGTATCGAAAATGGTGTATCTATTGCTGATATTGTTGTTGAAGCAGCTACGGAGAATATAGATCTTAAATTAAAAATATTTGCAGAGATAGATGCAGCAGCTCCTGCAGCGGCCATACTTGCCAGCAATACTTCTTCTATTTCTATCACAAAAATTGCGGCAGCTACCAAGCGACCAGATAAAGTAATTGGGATGCATTTTATGAATCCAGTTCCGGTTATGAAACTGGTAGAAATTATCAATGGATATGCTACTGACGCAAACATCACCAATACCATAGTAGAGCTAAGTAAACAATTGGGTAAAGTGCCCTGCGTGGTAAATGACTACCCTGGGTTTATTGCCAACAAAATATTGATGCCCATGATCAACGAAGCCATCTATAGTTTATACGAAGGCATTGCTGGCGTTGAATCTATAGATACTATTATGAAATTGGGAATGGCTCATCCAATGGGGCCATTGCAATTGGCAGACTTTATTGGCTTAGATGTTTGCTTAAGTATTTTAAACGTGCTGTATACAGGCTACGGCAATACTAAATATGCTCCATGCCCTTTACTAGTAAACATGGTAACAGCAGGAAAATTAGGCGTTAAAAGCGGAGAAGGATTTTATGTTTACGCTGCAGGAAGTAAGGATTTAGTAGTAAGTAACCGCTTTAAAGCATAACTATGTTTTTCATTTTTTCTAAAGTTTTCTTTTTTTTATTGTCGCCATTTAATTGGATTATTTTATTATTCATCGCAAGTTTAATTGTTCGTACAAACAGCATAAAGAAAAAGTTACGCATTACCATTTGGGTAATTGCCTTGTTATTTTCTAACCCTTTTATTTATAAAAGTATTTCTAAATGGTGGCAGCCTGGTTTAACCAATTTAGCTGCCAATAAACAATACAGTGCGGGTATTTTATTGGGTGGTTTATCTATGTATGATGCGAATGACACAGGTTTTTTTGGCAACAATGCAGACAGATTTATTCAAACAGCCAATTTGTATCATAGTAAGCAGATCAATAAAATATTGATCAGTGGAGGAACAGGAAAACTTCTCTCTAAAGAGCCTGCAGAAACAGATTTCCTTTACAAAGAACTGATTAGAAACGGTGTTAAGCAAGAAGATATTATTGTAGAACCCTTGTCTAGAAATACGCATGAAAATGCGATTTTTTCTAAACGCCTATTAGATTCTTTACAGTTGGCTCCCCCTTATATTATTGTTACTTCTGCTCAGCATATGCGCCGTGCAATAAAAGTATTTAAGAAAGCTGGCTTTAATGATTTTATCCCTTACCCCTGTGATTACAAAGTAATTGAGACTAACTTTAACTTAGAAGACAGTATCATCCCAGATATTAAATTATTAAGTGACTGGAAATATTTACTCAAAGAAATAGTGGGCGTATGGGTTTATCAACTAACAGGTAAAGCCTAAACTAAAGTTGATTTCCAAAAGCAATTAAATAAATGGCCAAGGCCGATAGAATAACACCCAGCCAATTGAGGCGCGATAATTTTTCCTTAAACAATATTGCAGCAACTAGTGTACTAAATAATACAATGCCCATATTGTTCATAGGAATACTAGCACTGCTTTCCCAAGGGCTCGACTTTAAAAAATGAATTAAACACCAAATGGAAAAGTAATTGGGAATGCCAATCAACACTCCTGCAATTAGATGCTGCCAGGCAAATTCTCTTTTCTTTAATAGATACTGTGCAAGAAGTATAATAAACCCAATAGTAGCAGCAGAAAAGAATCCGCTGATTAGGTAAGCATTGCTATTTTCGGGTGTTACATAATTTTGCTGAACATGATTAATTAATGCATCTAACAAACCACTACCAATAAAGAGTACAACTGGTAAAAAGAATTTTAAACTTCCCCCATCTTTTGAATTTGCATTTAATTGATAGTTTGCAGGCAAGCAAGTAAGTACAACAGCAACCAACGCAAGAATAACACCTACAAGTTTCCAGCCAGCAACCGTTTCATTGTATAGATAAACAGATAATACTACAGGAATAATTAAAGAAAGTTTATTGGCTACTGAAGCAACAGCAACACCTATTCTTTGCGTGGTGATTCCAATGATATTAAATATGGATACAAATAACGCACCCATAACACAAGCCCATTTAAACCAAGGCGTTCCAATAGCAGCTGCATCAATGGGAAAAGCACCGTTTACAAACGAACCTGTAATAACGCAAGTAATATAATTAAACACAATAGCAGGAAAAACAGGCACTTTATATTTTTCACAAACCTTAAATGCAAGTGTGAGGTAACTAGTGAGTATAATACTTCCTAATAAATAAATCATAAGCAGTTATAAATGGCGAGCAAAATTATCGATTGTAAAAATACTGAATTTGATCTCCGCCAAGGGTTTCTTCTTTTATAGGAATAACCAATGGCAATTTGGGCGCATCTAGCCCTTCTTCAATAGTTAAAGCCTCATTGGTAATAACCCTTGCCTCATTCCAGTAACCCTCCTCTATAAAAGATTGTAATAGTCTAGCCCCTCCCTCTACCAAAATACTTTGTATTTGATTGGCATAACAATGGGCTATTATTTGTTTAACAATGCTTTCATTGGAATGAATTTGCACATACTGAACTTGATTATGGGTGGCTGTTTTTCGATAATTAAAAACAGTTACTGGTTCATCATCTGTAAAGATCTTTAAATCATTTGGCAACCGCAATGAAGTATCAAGCACCAAGCGTAGCGGCGACTTTCCTAACCATAATCTGGTATTCAAAGATGGATTATCGTTCAAAGCTGTATTGGTTCCTACCAAAATGGCCGCTTCCTCACTTCTCCAACGGTGCACCAGCACATTGCTTAATTCATTTGAAATAAATACCCGCTCCCTGTTAGTGCCCGCAATTTTACCATTAGCAGATTGAGCCCATTTTAAAATAATATAGGGTTGCTTTTTAAGATGAAAATTAAAAAATCGCTTGTTCAATTCCTTACACTCAGCTGCTAAAATTCCCTCAATTACTTCAATCCCTGCACCCTCAACTAGTTGAATGCCTTTTCCGTTTACTGCATCAAATGGATCTCGGCATCCAATCACCAATTGTTTTACGCCATACTGAATGATGAGGTTGGCACAGGGAGGTGTTTTACCAAAATGAGCGCAAGGCTCTAATGAAACATACAGCGTAGATTCTTTAATGAAAGAACGATTGGCCTCCTCCACAGAATTAAAACAATTCACTTCGGCATGTGGACCTCCAAAAGCAGCATGAAACCCTTCTCCAATAATGGTGTTTTGATATACCAACACAGCGCCCACCATGGGATTGGGCGCAACATGCCCCGCCCCTTTTAAAGCGAGCTCAATACACCTGGCCATATACTGTTCGTGAATTCCCATATTAGTAGAATGTACAAATTTAACCAAATGAACCTAAATTGCAGTATGACCATTCAAGAAGGCAAACAATTGATCATAACCAGCATTGCTTCATTATACGATGAACGTGAATCGGGTAATATTGCCAGCTTATTAATGGAATGGATCACAGGCTTTAATAAAGTAGATCAATTGTTAAACAAACAAAGCTCATTGAATGAGGATGAATACATTAGTTTACAAAAATCAGTACTAAAGCTAAGTACAGGTGAACCCATTCAATATATTATGGGCGAAGCTTGGTTTATGGGAATGCCTTTTAAAGTAACCCCCGATACATTAATCCCAAGACCAGAAACAGAAGAATTGGTAGATTGGATTTTGCAAGATTTAAATTTGCAAACCCCTATGCCATTATTGGTTTTAGAAATTGGATCGGGCACTGGGTGTATTCCTATTTCATTAAAAAAGAAAGCCCCGTATTTATTAATTGAATCTATTGATATCAATAAAGGGGCTGTGCATACTGCAACAGAAAATGCTAATCTATTAGAAGCGCCTATTGAGTTTACAGAAATGGATTTTTTGGATGAAAGTAATTGGGATAAGTTTAGACCTTTTCATATAATTGTAAGTAACCCTCCTTATATTAAAGAATCGGAGAAGTCGAATATGCATCCGAATGTGTTGGAATTTGAACCAGCTCAGGCTTTATTTGTTCCAGATAACGATGCCGTCATTTTTTATAGAAAAATTAAATTGTTTAGCGAGCAATTCCTTTTGCCCAAGGGTATCATCTATTTTGAGATTAATGAACAACTAGCCAAAGATGTACAAGGCTTATTTGAAGCAGAAAACTATCTTGTTGAATTAAGAAAAGATTTACAAGGAAAGGAACGCATGATTAAAGTAAGTAAACTAAACTAGTTATTTTAATCCAGTATTGTCTACAGCCATTACAGGCGTAGCACCTAATTTTTTAATCACTTGCATTACTTTAATTGCCGTACCCAAATGGGCAGTGCTATCTCCATTGATTACCACCGAGGGCTTATCGGTTTCCTTAGCTAAAAATAATTTCAACTTAGATTCCAATTCATTCAATTCAATTTTTTCTGACCCAATAAACAATTGTTGCATTTTATCAACAGTAATCACTACCGTTTGTTTGGCCTTTGTATCTGCCTTCGCTTTTGGGTTAGATACTTTAATTACATTGGGATTTGCTAAAGTGGATACAATTAGAAAAAATAATAGCAAGATGAATAATATATCATTTAATGCGCCAGTATGCACATCAGGATGTTTTCTAAGTCTATTGCGAATATTCATTTTTGAATGATGCTATTAAATACGTTTATCTGGTTGGCTCTTGCAGTACATCCATAAAATCGGCACTAGCTGCTTCCATTTTATTGGCTGTTTTATCTATTTGTGTACTTAAATAATTATGACCTATATAGGCAATCATACCAATAATCAATCCGGTAGCAGAGGTGATCATTTTTGTATAGATACCATGTGTACTCTCCTGTTGAGGCAATTCCATAAAATAATTGAACCATCCCTATAATCGTACCCAAAAATCCAAACATAGGTGCAATACCCGAAATCAAAGAGAGGATGGATAAATTTTTCTCCATGTTATACATTTCTAGCTTACCAACATTTTCCATACTCTTTTCTATAGCATCAATCGGTTTGCCAATACGCTGAAGGCCTTTATCAATCATTCTTGCAACTGGATTATTGGTATTCTTAGCCACTGATTTAGCAGCCACAACATTTCCAGATAAAATATGGTCTCTGATAATTTTCATAAAGTCAGCATCAATTTTTGACGCTTTTTGAATGGCAATTAATCTTTCAACAAAAACAAAAATGGAGATGATCAATTGTAAATACAATGGATACATGATCCCACCCCCTTTTTCTAATAAACTCAGCATAGAAATTTTCTCAGCACCTGTTGTTAATCCTGCAGCTGCTTTTTGAAGGGTGTCTATTTGCAATAAAATATACATGGGGGGCAACAATTTTAATTAAACTGGTTATGGTTATACAAAAGAAAGGATAGTATACCAATTAAAAACTTAAGAAGCTGTTATTTAGGAAAGCTTTTGCAGATTATATTTTACGTTCCATCTCTTTCATCTTCATCATGGCCATAATTTGCTTCATATTGTTCTGCATTCCATCGGGGCTACCATCTAAGAAAATAATATTTCCCTTTCCTATTTCGGCAAAATTCTTAATTGCTTCTGTCCACATACTAAAGAGAATTACATTGGTATCTAAATTGGCTTGCTTCATTTCTTCAGCAGCCTGACTCATACCCTTAGCTACTTCTGCCCTAAACAAAGCAACCCCCTGCCCTCTAAGCCTAGCAGCTTCACGTTCTGCTTCAGCAGCAATTTTAATGGCATTTCCCTCTGCTTCTGCTCCCTTGGTTTTAGTAATCAATAATGCCTGACCTTCATTTTCAGCAGCGGCTTTTAAATTGTTACTGGCTACAACCCTACTCATGCTTTCCATGATCTGCTGATCGAATGTGATATCGTTAATTTGTAAGTCTTGTAAATGGTATCCCCACTCTTCTAATGATTTATCAATTTGATCTTTAACAAACTCTACAATTTCTCTGCGAAGCAATAAAATTTCTGCTTGCTTTTTGGTTGCAACAAATGCCCTAATTGAACCTTCTACCGTTCTAATTAAAGCCTGCATTAAATCCTTATCACTGATAAATTTAAAAGCTACATTCTTAATGGTTTCCTCATCCTGATTAATTACAGAATACAGCAACATACTTTTAAAATATACATTGGCCTGGTCAACTGTTACAGCCTGAAACTCTAATTCTACCGACCTATTTTGAATACTCACTGTTTTGTACACCTGCTCTAATACGGGTATTTTAAAATTCAAACCAGGGCGTAGTATACGCTGGTACTTTCCAAACAAAGTGATTACTGCAATGGTTCCTTGATTAACGGTTACCAATCCAGAAAAAATGATAAATACAAGTACCAATACCCACCAAAATTGTAAGAGGAATGCCATATGATTTATTTTAATTTAAAGATACAATCTATTCTAACCCATCAATATTTTTCTTCCCAAACCAGAACCAATTCTACCAAAGTTTCTACCGCTTTTTCCATATCAGCTACGCCTACCCATTCGTGTTTGCTATGAATGGCCTGCATGCCCGTGAATATATTAGCGCAAGGCAATCCCATGAAACTCAACCTACTACCATCTGTGCCACCTCTAATGGGTTCTTTAATAAAAGGTAACCCTATGCGTTCATACGCCTCTTTAGCATAGTCTATCACAAAAGGAAACTGGTTCAATATTTCTTTCATATTTCTGTACTGCTCACTTACTTTAAAACTAAAACTTGCACCAAGGTATTTAGCTATTACGTTTGTTGCAATTTGCTGAAGAACCGATTCATGCTCTAGTAATTTGGCTGTTTCAAAATCCCTAATTAAAAAATCAATAGTCGTTTTTTCTGCCAGACCATCTATACGCAATGGATGAATAAATCCATCCCTTTTTTCTGTAGATTCGGGAGAAAGCTTGTTCTTAGGAAGTTGTGCTATAATATCGGCAGCAATTTTTAATGCATTTACCATTTTGCCTTTTGCATCACCCGGATGTGCAATTACACCATTGATGGTGATACTTACTCCATCTGCACTAAAAGTTTCGTCTTCAAAAGTGCCTGATTTTCCTCCATCTAAAGTATAAGCAAAATCAGCACCCAATTTTTGCAAATTGAGGTTTGCAGTACCCATGCCTATCTCTTCGTCAGGGGTAAATAATATCTTAATTGTACCATGTTGAATTTGCGGATTTTGTAAAAGAAAAGTTGCAAAGTCCATGATAATGGCTACCCCAGCTTTATCATCAGCACCCAACAAAGTTTTACCGCTTGCTGTAATAATATCTTTTCCTATTTGCTCTTTCAAATAAGGGTATTGATTTACAGAAATAACCTGTGATTCATCATCAGGCAATACAATATCTAACCCATCAAATTGTTGATGCAGTATAGGTTTTACATGGGTGCCACTGCAATCTGGGGCTGTATCTATATGGCTGCAAAAACAAATTACAGGCATTTGTTTTTTACTAGTTGCAGGTATAGTTGCATATACATAACCATATTCATCTGCTTCTACAGATGCAGCGCCTATTTCATTTAATTCTTTTGCCAAGAGTTGTGCAAGGTCTTTTTGCTTTGCAGAACTAGGCGATTCATTGGAATGTGGATCACTTTGAGTATCTATTTGAACATACCGCATCAGCCGCTCAGCCACACTTGAACTATATTTTTCGAACATTCTCTTCTTTTGCACAAGATAATATTTGTGGGTGACCTATTGCAAGTATGATAATCATTTTCTATATTGTACTAACTAAAAATTTACCGCAATGAAAAAAACAATCATCGGTGCTCTTGTAGGTGGAATTATTCTTTTTATGTGGCAGTTCCTTTCATGGACGGCTTTAGACCTTCATAGGCCTGCCCAAGATTATACACCCAAGCAGGATAGTATATTGAATTTTCTGAGTGCTAACTTAGAGAAAGAAGGGGGTTATTTTTTACCAACTGCCCCAAAAGGCACTTCTTTTGAAGACATGGAAAAGATAACCAATAGCCATATTGGTAAACCATGGGCCACCATTCAATATCATGCTAACCTAGAATACAATATGGGTACTAGTATGGCAAGGGCTTTTGCTGTAAATATTTTATTGGCTTGGCTGGTTTGTTGGATATTGGGAAAATTTGCGCACAATAATTTCACTACTACATTAACTGCCTGTTTATTTGTAGGTTTTATCGTTTACTTAAATAGTGCATATACTAGCCATGTATGGTATCATCTTTTTGATATTCGTGCATTTTTGATAGATGCAATTGCCATGTGGGGAGTTACAGGAATTTGGCTAGGTTGGTGGTTGAATAGAAAATCAGCTTAAGCTTTCTTCAATAAAAATAGGGTTTATAAAGTGAGTCAATTCTACTTTATAAACCCTATTTAAATTTGTAAATGTTATTTATGGAGTAATGATCAAAGAAGGAGAATCGATAGCAACCAATTCAAGATCAAAAACCAATTCTTCACCAGCTAAAGGGTGATTGGCATCTAATACCACTACATTTTCTTTTAGTTCTACAATCACAACTGGAAAGTTTTGTCCAGAGCCATTGCTCATATTCAATTGCATACCAACTTCGGGTACCATATCTGCAGGGAAACGATCTTTAGGAAATTCCATAACCATTTCTTCTTGCTTAGGACCATATGCCTGATCTGCAGGAATATTAATTGTTTTCTTTTCACCAATAGTCATTCCTGTAACGCCATCATCAAATCCGGCAATGACCATTCCACCACCAATTTCAAATTCTAGTGGCTCTCTTCCTTCAGAAGAATCGAATGTATTTCCATTGGTTAACTTTCCGTGATAGTGTACTTTAACTTTATCACCTTTTTTTGCTTGTTGCATGATAATTATATTAACGGCAAGCTGAATGCTGGCCTAAAGCGGCAAAAGTACAATCCTTAGGGTAAAACAAGAAGTATTTTTGATACATTTGCCCAAAAACTGCCAATATTTCTACTCTACGCATCATATTCATGGGCACACCCGATTTTGCAGTAGCATCATTGGACGCGCTTGTAACAGCAGGCCATGAAATAGTGGGAGTTATTACCGCCCCAGATAAACTTGCAGGCAGGGGAATGAAACTCACAGAAAGTGCTGTTAAAAAATATGCAGTTGAAAAAAACTTGCCGGTACTTCAACCAGAAAAATTAAAAGATCCTGCATTTATTGAGTCACTAAAAGCACTCAATGCAGATGTTCAAATTGTAGTAGCATTTAGAATGTTACCCGAAATAGTTTGGAATATGCCCCCCATGGGTACAATCAATGTACATGGCTCCTTATTACCAGATTATAGGGGGGCAGCTCCTATCAATTGGGCTGTAATGAATGGAGAAAAAGAAACGGGCGTAACTACATTTAAATTAAAACACGAAATAGATACGGGCAATATTCTCTTACAAGATCGTATGCCTATTGGAGATAATGAAACAGCTACTGAAGTGCATGATCGCATGAAAATATTGGGCGCTCAATTATTGTTAAAAACAGTAACCATGTTGGCGGCAGGTACTTTAAAAGAATACCCTCAACAATTAAGTGAGCATCCTAAGCATGCACCTAAATTATTTACCAAGGATTGTGAAATTGATTGGAACAATCCAGTACACAAAATCCATAATCAAATAAGAGGGCTTTCTGTATTTCCAGGAGCACTAACAAAACTGGAAGGCAAAATTTTAAAAGTTTTTACCAGTATGCCAGAGATTATTCAACACAAAGAACCTGTTGGCAATATGTTGAGTGATGGTAAAACCTATTTGAAATTTGCTTGCAATGATGGATATCTACACATTAAAGACCTTCAGTTAGAAGGAAAAAAACGAATGACCACAGAAGACTTTCTTAGAGGCTACCGACTAAGCAATAGCAAGTAAAATTATTTAAGGATAGCTCCTTTTAATTCTTCTAAACTTACAATACCTTGTTTGCGCCAGGTTTCTTTACCATCTTTAAAAACAATAAATGTAGGCAGTGCAACAAATTGAAGTGCTTTCATTACAGTGATATCATTTCCACCATCCACTTTTACAAGCGTAAACGTGTTAGGTAATTCCTTTTGTAAGTTTTGTAAAACGGGTTCCATTTTTTTACAAGGTGGGCACCATTCTGCACCAATATCTACCAATGCAATTTTAGCGCCATTTACCATCGATTGAAATGCTTGTAAACTCAGCTCTGCTGGAGGGTTTTCTGCAATTACCGGCTTCCCTTGCATTTTCCAAGAAGACATTCCACCTTCCATATTATAAACCTCTTTAAACCCTTGCTGATACAACATTTGCATGGCCTGCCCACTTCTTACACCAGAAGCACAATACACCAATACAGGCAATGATTTATCTAAATATTGCGTTCTATCTGCAAACTGTGCTTTATCTAACCAATCGGCTTGCAATGCATTTTTTAAATGGGCTGTTTGATATTCTCCAGCAGTTCT
This sequence comes from Chitinophagaceae bacterium, assembly GCA_008080615.1. Taxonomy (GTDB): domain Bacteria; phylum Bacteroidota; class Bacteroidia; order Chitinophagales; family Chitinophagaceae; genus Sediminibacterium. Next base: position 13,451 of record VIKJ01000040.1, read on the forward strand.
TACATCTAATAGCTGAACCTTGGCCTCCGTCATCTTTTTTTCAAATGCAGCTACAGGCAAAACGCCAGACTGGCTGCTTACATTACATGAGATTAAGAGGATTGCACCCAATAATAAATTTAGAAATTTCATTTTACTGATGATAAGTTAAACTAATAGAAAATTGTGTTTGATTTTGCATACCCAATGCTGCAGCTGCTGCATTACTCATTCGAAGCAATACATTTTCAGCCCCTTTTATTTCTGGCAATTCTCCTAACACACGGGCATAAATTGATTTTTTATCGGAAGCCGTAATTCGCACAATGGTACCAGGCAATATATTATTCATGAGCACATAATACTTTCTGTCTGATAAACCACTCAATGATTTAAATGTAGCCGCATCCCCTATTTTGGTAATAGGAGCAGTAGTTTTTTCTGCACTTGCATAAAAAGCACTAAAATAGCCTTCATCATTTAATTTAGGCGTGTATATAATATCATCATCCGAAACACGCTGTTCTTCTAAAGGAGCTGCTTGTGACGATACAGGTTTTGATACTTGAAAAGGGCCAGCATCTTTTTTTATTTTCTCCTGTGCTTGGGCTAGTAGTATAAGCTCATTATCTGTAAGGGGAATCATTGTTCCCTTTAATAATTCTCTTGGTCCATCAACAGCAGCATCCATTACATTGGGATTTTTTAAAGGTGCCTGCCCTTGAAATGCTGGTTTTGATTCGGCAACAGGAAGTGGTGCTATGGATTGTAACAAACTATCATTTGCAAAAATGCGCACAGGTGCAAGCGGTTTATTTCCATTTACATACCCAATAATAATGGCCTGCCCATCTTTTACTATATCTGTTTTAAGATCATTCCAATTACGCAAAACAGCAACAGGAACTTTGTTGTACTGTTGACTTAGTTTAAATAAGTTATCGCCTTTAGCAGCCATATGGTAAACCGGAATACTCAACTCATTTTCTGCACGCTGACTTAAGTTTTGTGCATTCATCTGTATTTTAACAGTAGCACCCATTGGCAAAACACCGTTGGGATTAATACCATTGTATTGGGCCAATTGTTTGGGGGTATACCCATAAATACGACCAATACTTGAGAGGGATTCTTTTTCAGCAACTTTATGGATCACATAAAAGTCATCTGACTTTCCCATAATAACCAATTTATCCTGCGCTTGAAGCAGGGTAAAACAGCCCAACATTAATAAAAAAAGAATTTTTCTAATAACCATGTAGGTACGAATATAGGGTAAAGTTAAGTTTTTAATATTCTCCACTCTGCAGGATAGTAATTATTGATTCGATTGGGTAATTTTTTAACCCATCCTAAACAAGTTCCCTCCAATTTCAATAAGCACCAACCATTGCTACCTTCTAGATGCAGTTCCTTTCTTTGGAGGTATTGAACGGCTTGTTCTTTATTGAGTTCAATGTAGGGTAAATTGGTTTTGTCTAAAATGGATACGGCTAGCTCATGAGCAGGGATAAAACTATTGGTTTTTACAATACCCATTTCTATCCCTGCTTTTTTGATATACAAAACGGCTGCTAATTGCTGTAAAATGGCACAGAAGCATTCTGGAAAAATTCGAATGGCCTCATTTTGCTTAAACGAAGTAAAGCCATTGGGCATTGGATAAAAAGATTGCAGTTGCTCCAGCTCTGCTTTTACTGGTTTAACCAATTTAGATTCTTTATACTTTGATGAATTAGTAGCTGCATTTTTTTTAAATACCGTTATAAAAAAACCTTCCCCCTTTACTAAATTGGGGTAAAAGCGGTATCCTACTGCATGCGTTTTGGAGGACTTTGATTGCACAATATTCCAAGCATCAGGTACATTTATTTCAATGGCTTCCATTTGCATTTCATTCGCCAACCAATCTGCTATTTGTTCATCTTCTTCTACCGAATAAGAACAAGTAGAATAAATAAGTATTCCGTTTTCTTTTAATGAGGGCAAAATAGACAATAAAATTCTTTCTTGTCGCATGCTGCAATGCAACACATTATCGGTGCTCCATTCGTTGATTGCTGAAGGATCTTTTCTAAAAAGACCACTACCACTGCAAGGGGCGTCTACAACAATTAAATCGAAATAATCGGGCAGCTTATTAAAATGTTCAGGATCATTATTGGTAACAATTGAATTGGGCTGACCCCATTTAGTAATATTTTCTACTAATATAGCAGCCCTCGATTTAATTACTTCGTTCGAAACAACTAAACCATCTGCAAAATAACTTTGCAATAGTGTAGATTTTCCACCAGGCGCTGCACAAAGATCCAATACTTTTTTGTTAAGCGTATCTTCTCCAAAAACCTGTTCCAATACATACCAAATAAACATACTGCTTGGCTCTTGTACATAATATGCTCCAGCATGAAAGAAAGGATCAAAAGTAAAGGACGGTCTTTCGTTTAAATAATATCCATGCTTACACCAGGGAATCGGCGATTGAGTAATCTCTTTTAAAACAGCAGCTTTTTTAAACGGATTTTTGCGGATGGAAGTTA
>VIKJ01000041.1:0-442 GCA_008080615.1 Chitinophagaceae bacterium
TACCACATGCGCACTCCAAAAGATATTTACTTCATGACCAAAACGATGATACCAATACCAAACCAAATCGGTTAATAAAAATAAAGCTACCCAAGTAAAGGCGGAGGAAGGAATCTTGAATAAAGCAAAATTGCTATGCACCCAACTAAATACATAAAAGAAAGCACCAGTTGTAAGCATATCCGATAAGCGTTCTCCAATGCCCACATTGAGGTTGGCAATGGCTTCGTTAAAATGAAACAATTCCTTATTTTTTTTCTTACTCATTCTATATTCTAGGAGTATGAAAAAAATAAACAATGGAACAGCCAGTGCTATATAATTCAGTTTCATTAAAACAAAAATAGGGGGAAGTTATTACCCTACCAAATTAGTAGACTAATATTTTTTATTAAATTTTAGAGAATGAGCTGCTTAAATAATACAACTTAAGATAATTGTG
>VIKJ01000041.1:481-8636 GCA_008080615.1 Chitinophagaceae bacterium
CACCAAAAAATAATAGTGAGCAGCATCCCATTTTGCTTACGCGAACCCCCTATTCTTGCGCCCCTTATGGAGCAACTAATTTACCCAATTCACCAAGAGGGCATTACAAAGAATATTATAGAGAGAACTACATCTTGGTAAAACAAGATGTTAGGGGAAGATGGATGAGTGAAGGAAAGTTCATGGACGTGCGCCCTTATAATGCAACAAAAAAATCCAATACTGATATTGATGAATCTTCGGATACCTATGATACCATTGACTGGTTAATTAAAAATATTCAAAACAACAATGGCAAAGTGGGGGTATTTGGTATTTCCTATCCAGGCTTTTATTCTACCATGGCAGCATTGAGTAATCACCCTGCACTTAAAGCTGTTAGCCCACAAGCGCCTGTTACCGATTGGTTTGTTGGAGATGATTTTCACCACAACGGTGCATTTATGATGATGGATGCATTTGCATTTTACAGTGGTTTTGGAAAACCAAGACCTCAACCAACAACTGTGGGGCCAACAGAGTTTCCTTTTTTCACCAAAGACAATTATGAATTTTATTTGCGTACAGGAAGCTTATCCAATTTTACTAAGCTGATGGGCGATAGCATTGAGTTTTGGAAAGACCTGATGCAACATGGTACTTATGATGATTGGTGGAAAGCCAGAAACCCCCGCAATTTTGTACAAAATATTTCTCCCAATATTGCTACGTTGGTAGTGGGTGGATTATTTGATGCAGAAGATTGTTTTGGTGCATGGAACTTGTATAAAGCCATTGAAACCAAAACAAAGAACAATAATAAATTAGTAATGGGGCCTTGGTATCATGGACAGTGGGCAAGTGGAGAAGGTAGTTCATTGGGCAATGTTCAGTTCGAAAGCAATACAGCAGAATGGTATTGGCAAAATATTGAATTGCCCTTTTTTAATTATCACTTAAAAGCAAAAGGAAATATTGATCAAATAAATGAAGCCAATATTTTCTTTACAGGTGAAAATAAATGGCGCTCATTAGCATCATGGCCCATTCAATCTGCAAGCCCTACCAATTTATATTTACAGCCCAATGGAAAATTATCGATGGCTGCATTACCCAATGCTACCAACTCCTTTACCGAATACATTAGTGACCCTGCAAAACCTGTTCCCTACACAGAAGATGTACACGAAGATAGAACCAGGGAGTATATGACCGATGATCAACGCTTTGCTGCTAGAAGGCCCGATGTGTTGGTTTATCAAACAGATATATTAACCGAGAATATTACAGTTGCAGGAACCTTATTGGCCGATTTGAAATTAAGTATCTCAGGTACAGATGCCGACTTTGTGGTGAAATTGATTGATGTTTTCCCAGATGATTTTAGTTACAAAAACAATAGTAAATACATCATGAACGGCTATCAAATGTTGGTAAGGGGAGAAATATTCAGGGGTAAGTTTAGAAATAGTTTTGAAAAGCCTGAACCATTTGTGCCCAATAAAGCTACGCAGGTAAAATATAGCTTGCCCGATATCGCTCATACATTCAAGAAAGGTCATCGCATTATGGTGCAGATACAAAGCAGTTGGTTTCCGCTGGTAGACAGAAATCCGCAGCAGTTTATGGACATCTATAAAGCCAAAGACAGTGACTTTAAAAAAGCCACTATCCGCATTTTTAACCATGCGTCTAAAATAGTGCTGCCGATTGTGAACTAATCATCAATAAGCTGCAATTCAGGCCTAAAAAGTCTCTCATAGTATATATTGGGAGACTTTTTTGTTGATGGATAGATTGAACTAACTTTAAAGTATCCAGTAGCCCCCATGGTTAATACACATTTCCATATTACCAACTTATTGCTAAAACCTAGTTCGGGTATTTTATTTGCTATAGGATTATTGATTACAAGCGCATTGCAAAGCCAAACCATTGAACCTTTTACCCTTAATGCAACAGGGGGCAATTTTGTAAATCGCGGAGCAGTGAAGCTCAATAATTTTAGTTTTATCTGGAGCGTAGGTGAATCTACCTTAATAGAAACGTTTACCACTGCCAATGGATCTGTTATCATTACGCAAGGTGTATTGCAACCATTCGTAGATAAAGACTTACAGAGCATCCCCATCATGGGCTTTACCAAAGATGAAGTAAAAGTATATCCCATACCAGTGAATACGTTGTTGCAATTTGATTTATATAGCCGTGATACCGGCAAAGTAGTAATTCAACTATATGATGTATTGGGCAATACATTGGGATTGAGAGATTTTCAATACAACACATTGCCAGTAAATCAAAAAATTGATTTTGCTAAATATGCATCGGGCACTTATTTCTTAAGAGTTTCTTTATATAGCAATGGTTCTTTAAAAAAGAATAGTGTTTACAAGATCATCAAATTAAGATCATAGATAATTACTTGATATGAAAAAATATTTACTCATTCTGATGTTGCTTGCTTCGGTAAGCTTTGGCAAACTAAGCGCACAGCAACTCAACTATCAGGGTATTGCCAGAAACGCCAATGGAGTAGCCATGACATTTCAAGAAATTAGTTTGCGCTTAACCATTAGAGATGGAAGTTCAACGGGTATTTCGGTGTACTCAGAAACAAGACTAGTAAGAACCAATCAGTTTGGTTTATTTACTATTGTGATAGGTAGCCCAGGTGCATCTAATATTAGTGGAAGTTTTGTAACCATCAATTGGATTACGGGTAATAAATTTTTACAAGTAGAAATAGATCCAGCAGGTGGAAGTGCATTTCAATTAGCAGGTGTTTCCGAATTGCAATCTGTTCCCTATGCTTATTTTGCTGCAGCAGCTTATCCAGTGGGTTTAGCTGGTGGAGACTTAAGAGGATCAACTTACCCAGACCCCATCATTGCACCAAAAGTAGTAACCAATGGAAAACTGGCTGATACCTCGGTAAGTACTTCGAAAATTATTGATCGGAACGTGACCAATATTAAAATTGCCAATCCTTATATTTATTTCAATGACTTACCCTTGCAATTGGGGCAGGGGCAATATTTTATTATAGATTCTCTCGGATCTAATTTTAATATTCTTTCTTACGACTCTATTCATAAGTTTAATATCCCCAGCGCCTCCGCAACAAAAAGAGGATTGCTCAAATCCAATGATTGGACTTATTTTAATAATAAACTCAATCTCTCCGATACAGCAGCTATGCTATTACCCTTTGTGCAATACAGTGACACTGCATTTATGATAAGTAATCGATTGAAGATTAGTGATACTGCAACAATGCTGGTTAATAGACTTAAAATAAGCGATACAACATTTATGATGAGCAGATATTTAAGAAAAACCGATACTGCTTCAATGTTATTGCCGTTTGTTCAATATTCCGATACTACAAATCAAATGGTTGGTTATGCAAGATTGGGGCAAGTGGTAAAATATGCTGATACTGCGGCTATGCTGTTACCCTTTGTACAGTATAGTGATACTGCATTTATGATGAGTAATCGATTGAAGATTAGTGATACTGCAACCATGCTAGTTAATCGACTTAAAATAAGTGATACAACCTTTATGATGAGCCGATATTTAAGAAAAACCGATACTGCAACTATGCTATTGCCGTTTATGCAGTATAGTGATACTGCATTCATGATGAGCAATCGATTAAAGGTTAGTGATACTGCTACTATGCTTATACCCTTTGTTCAATATTCCGATACAGCATTTATGATGAGTAATAGATTAAGAATTACCGATTCTGCAACTATGTTGATACCTTTTGTTCAATACTCCGATACTGCATTCATGCTAAGTAAAAAATGGAGTACTACAGGAAATACAGGACTAACTGCAAGTGTAAGTAATTATTTAGGAACTACAGATAACCAGCCATTGCGATTTAAAGTAAACGGTACATGGGCGGGGGAATTAAATCCAGCATCGTCGAATACTAGCTTTGGTTTAGGTGCAGCTCAAAACACAGGAGCTCTTAATAGAAATTCTGCATTTGGTGTTGGCGCTTTAAATCTAACTACAACAGGTGTTGATAATACTGCAATAGGGCAAGCAGCTTTACAAAATAATTTAATTGGAGATAATAATACGGCAGTTGGTCAAAACGCTTTAAATGCAAACACTGGCACAAGTAATACAGCAATAGGACAAGCGGCACTACTTTTTAATACTGCAAATTTTAATACCGCAATAGGAAAATCTGCTTTAGAACAAAATATAAATGGAAATAGTAATACTAGTATTGGTCACAACTCTGCCACTTCAAATCAAGGTGGCACAGGTAATACATCAGTTGGTCAGAATAGCTTAAGTGCAAATTTAGCTGGGGGCAACAATGTGGCTATTGGCTTTGAAGCTTTAAAAACCAATACAACAACTTCTGGAAATACAGCTATTGGTAGCCAAGCAGATGTAGCAAATAATACACTCGTAAACGCAACCGCTATAGGAAATACAGCTCAAGTAGCTACATCTAATACTGTACAACTTGGCAACACATCGGTTACTTTAGTAAACACTTCTGGACGAGTTGCTGCTGCTAAGTTTATTGGAAATAGCATTACCCCATCTATAAGTTTATTATCCGCAGGTTTACTTGGGACGGGTCCAACTGGTCCAACAATTATTGGAAATGACGTAGCAGGATATATTTCTTTTACTGTTGGAAGTATTCCTTCTACTTCTACTGCAGGAAGTGAAAATTTATTTGATATTACTTTCAATTCTGCTTATTTAGTTCCACCTGTTGTGATTATACAAGCGATAAAAACAAATACAACCCTTGGACTAGTATCTACTTTTTTTGTAACCCCAAGTGCTACAGCCAATAATAAATTTACTATAGCACTATCGGGTGGAACAGCTTTAACAGCAACAGACACTTACCAAATCGCCTACCATGTATTAGGCAGATAACTACCTCACCCTCCAACTCAATGGCACATTAAGTTTTACACTAAAGTTGCGGCCCATATTAAATACGCCTTGGCGGCCTGTTACCGTATTTTCTGCAGCATACTTAATTCTGCTCAAGTGATTTTGATAAGCAACATCAGCAAGGTTATTCAATGAAAAGTATATTGAGCAGAATGTTTTTCCTTTACTCAATAAATCAGCGCCTGTTCCAATATTCAGCAAGGTATAACCAGGTGTAACAGATTCTGTATTAAACGCAGTAAACACACGGTTTTGCGTAAACATATTGTCTATCTCTACCTTCACATAAAGATTATTTAATTGGTTTCCTGCTTTTTTAAAATCTCCACGCAATTCAGTCAACAATCTTGCTGGTGGAATAAATGGCAATTTATTAGTGCCTTCAAAAGATTCATTGAATCTTCCTGCCACCATCGAAAAAGAATTAGAAATATGCAACCAATCTAATGGATGAGGATGTAAATCTATCTTGGCTTCAAAACCATATAATGATGCACTAGATTGTTTAAATTTAAAAGCCATTAAATCTTCACCACCCACATTTACTAAAGAATCTCCACCCAACTTACTTTCTAACTTACTATAAAAAATGTAGTTGTGAATATTGTTGTAAAAAGCGTTCAGCATAAAACTCACATGCTCTGTATTCAACTCTAAGCCTGCATCTAATTGTAATGAGGTTTCTGTTTTTAATTGCTGATCTCCATACTCATATCTGTTGGTTCCTTCATGTGTTCCGTTACTAGCTAGTTCGGAAACAGACGGTGCTCTGTATCCACGAGAAATATTGGCTTTAAAAGTTAATGCCTCACTAGCATTATAACTCATCCCAATGCTTCCGCTAAAATTTCCAAAGCTTTTATTAAAATCAACAAACTTGGGATTGCCATTTTCATCATTCGCTGCATAACTATTGAGTTTTCTATAATCGCCCCTCAATCCTCCACTCAGCGTAAAATTATTATTGAATGTTTTTCTAGTGTAAACAAAAACGCCTGCATCCATTTGATTATAAGCTGGTATCAATACTTCTTCTGCCAAATTCCTGTTTTGTTGATACATACCATTCACACCCATCGCAGTTCTCCATCCATTTAATTCTGCAAATTGATATTGAATATTGTAATTAATCGTTTGCAAATCAAAATGTAAACCTGGAACTTTTGGCTGCAAAGGATCTCCATATTCTTTTCGGTGATTACGTTGATAGCCAATATTCACTGCCAATCTTCCTGTACCAACAGAAATACTATTGTCTAGCGCAATTTTAAAATGACGAACGCCTTGATTGGGCGCCAATACATCACGGCTGTTTAAATCGGAATTAGTAGCAATGCGTTCAACAGGGCTTCCTGCAAATGCAAGAAATTTACCCGTAGCATTGTCTCTTTCTCCTTCAACCACCCCAATATTTTGATTAAAGCTGCTCACCAATAAATGGCTATAGCCCCAAGATTTATTAATGCCTAAGTATCCTCCAAAATTGCGCTCATTAAAACGGCTATTCAATACACTGCCATCGTATTTATTTTGATAGTCTTTTGCCGATTTGATAGACCCATATACATTCCAATTAAAACCAGATGCCAAATGACCAGCTAAGTTGGCATTGGCCCCTATCAATCCATTGTTATCAATTAATTGTGAATTGATATTTCCTCTGATCATTCCTTGCTCTATCGGTGAATTAGTAATTAAATGCACCGCTCCGCCCATTCCATCACTACCATATAAAAGAGATGCTGGCCCTTTTAATACCTCTACTTTTTGAATACTGTATTCATCTACTTCAATACCGTGTTCATCACCCCATTGTTGTCCTTCCTGCCTAATGCCATCATGAATGGTAATTACTCGATTGTATCCCAAACCTCTAATGATTGGTTTTGAAATGGCTGGCCCTGTACTAAGCGATGATACCCCAGGAACCAATCTGGCTAACGCATCAATGATATTAGTAGAACTGGTTTTTAATAAGTCTGTTTTCTTAACAATAGATACTGGTTGAGCCGATTGCTTTATTTTAGTAGCAGATGCAACCCCTGTAACAGTTACGCCTTCATTTTCAACCACGGCTAATTTTAAAGAGAAATTGCGCTGCTCATTTTTGGTTATATCAATGACTTCTAAAAAAGAAGCATAACCCACATAGGAAACTTCTACTAAATATTTTCCTAAGGGAACTGCTGCAGATTTATAATTACCATCTGCACCTGAAATAGTTCCAGTCTTTGCCTCGTGCAAATAAATGGCTGCACCAACCAATGGCTTTCCTGTACTTGCATCAACTACCTTTCCCTCCAAGTTACCCTTGGCCATTTTTATTTCTGCAAAATCTACACCTGAAGCATTGGCAACCTTACCAAATGCGGTAATGCAAAGCATTAAACCCAAAAAACAAACTACTCTTTTCATAAAATAATTGCTACTATGTTGCAAATATATGAAAGAATCGAAAATTTACATCATTGTTGCAAAAAAATTACATCGTAGTTGCAAATAATTGAACTTTGCTGCACTTTGCCTATCCTACCGAACTTTAATCATCGTACAAATTTGCTGGGTTGCTAAATTTTGCAATCGGGCATAATAAATTCCGGATGGAAGATTTGCTGAGTCAAACTGAACGGTGAATGTACCTGCAGCATATAATTGATCGGTTAAATTGGCGATGACTCTTCCCGAAGTATCTATAATTTGAATAAGCGTATGGCCTCCTGCAGTTTTAAAACTAATCACCGTTTTACTAGTGAATGGATTGGGATAATTGCTGATTAATTTTTCGCCAGAAAGGTCAACGGCTTTTTTACAAGCAGCTGCATTTACCAATGGAAGTGTTTGATAATTTTTCAGCATCACTTGTTGCAAATCGGAATCATTTACACAAAGCCAATTAGAAAGTATAGTTGCATACACGCTTCTAAAATCATATTGAAAAGGCAGGTTATCATTTACAGTTACACTAGCGCCAAAAGTTGGCGTAGTTCCCAAAACCCCTCCCATTACTTGCTTACCAAATACAAACATGGGCGCAGCAGCACCATGATCTGTTCCTGTGCTACCATTGCTTTTTATTCTTCTACCAAATTCGGAGAAAGTCATTCCCACTACTCTATCGTCTACACCTAAAAATTTTAAATCATCTTGAAATGCTTTGATGGCATCACTTACGCGCATCAATAAAGTAGCATGATTACCCGTAGTAGTATCAGCACTATTTACTTGTGCA
>VIKJ01000042.1 GCA_008080615.1 Chitinophagaceae bacterium
CAAATCCTTTACCAGTACAAATCAAAGTGAAAGAAACCACTTCGTATTTTACTCCTTCAAATACAAAGTCTTTTAATTCTGCAGCAACCCCTTTTTGAACTCTAAATACGTTGGCACCAATTGGTCCACCTGCTTTACCACCCACTGTTGCCAATGGATTGGGAACTCTTTTTACAGGAATAATAATTTTTTGATTGTTCTTTCCATCAGAAGCAGTAACCGTGGCCGTTCCTAATGCAGTACAACTCACTTCGTATTGACCAGCTCCTGTTTTCCTAAAGCTTATACCGTTTCCTTCAATGTTCACATTTACTTTTTCATCACCACCACCGCCGGTAATACTTAATGGATTTTCTAAGCCTTGATAAAATACCCTGGTTTTATCAGTAGATACTACCAAGCCAGAAGGTACCCCAACCGTATATTTAATTTCTTTTGTTACAGAAGCAGTTGTTCCATCTGGCTTAACAAATGAAATATTTACTTTTTTAGATCCGCTACTAGATGGTTTGAACTTGTATTCGAATGAACCATCTGGAGTAGGTGTTGCAGAAGCACCATCTACAGAAACTGATGGTTTAGACGCGCTGTTGAAAGCACCTACACCTGCATTGATAATAATTTCTTCGCCAGGCATTACATAACTAGCATTGGCATTGGCAATTGCCTGAAACTGATCATACACCAATTCAACTTCACCAATTTCTTTATGACAATATTCAACAACTTGCGCTTCACTATTTTTAATATCATTTTGAAACTTGCTTAAAATAGTGATACCTGCTACAGTTGGTGTCATATGAAAAAATGAGTACGCCCATTCTTTTATTTCTTTTTCTGATAACTCTTTCCCATCTTTTCCAAGTGGTAAGTTTAAAGGCAAAGTTGCCCCTAATTCTTGAGCAATCGCAGGATCAATCGCCAACAACTGATCTTTATAATTTTTCAATTTAGCATACAAATCTTTCCCTTTACCTTTTCCCTCTGGAGGATTAGAAAGAAACATACGAGTTGCAGCATCTAAATCATCTTCTTTGTAAACCTCTTTCCCATTTTCATCTTTAGACAATCCCGCTTCTTTTTTTAATTCCAGTTTTAAAGCTTCTATATAATTGTATGCATCTTCTGATAATGTTTTGGCTTTTTGAGCTTTGGGATACCATTGCTCTGCTTTATCCTTTGTAGTTGGATCAGCCATTTTTTTCTCAAAAGACTTGAATATGCTTTGATTCTTCTGTTCAACTATTCCACTGGCAGTCATTAAGCTTTTATCAACCGTTTTAAAAGCGTTTAATATTTCTGATGATACATTCAATGCCAATAGTGCTGTTAACACTAGGTACATCATGTTGATCATCTTCTGCCGCGGTTCCTTAGGTAGTGACATACTATCTTACGTTTATCAATATTATTTTACAAATTGTTTTGGTTGCACCCGGCAATTATCTGCCATTCATAGCAGTTAGCATATTACCATATACTGCATTTAACTTAGAAAGATTATTAGCCAATAAAGCTATTTGCTCTTTTGCTTTTGCAGCATCTTGTTCACCACCACTTAACATAGCAGTAGTTTGAGACAGTTTACCATAAAACTGATTCAATGCCTTTAAGTGGTTATTGCTTTCTTGTAACTCTAATTCGTAAATTGTATTTAAAGAAGACAGGTTTTTAGTAAAACTCTGCATTTGTGTATGAAACTGCTTGGTGGTTTCATTAGCATCTCCAAATCCTTGTAATGAAGCTACAGCACTACTTGCAGCAGCAGCTACTCCACCCAAGGCGGCACTTGCTTCTTTAGTTTTGGCAGAAAAATCACCAGTAGATTTTACTACATCACCAATTTCGCCCATTTTTTCTACGGTTACGCCCAACTTCTGAAAGCCAGCACTCAACTTAGCTAAATTAGCAGGGGTAATATCTGCATCTTGCATCATTTTATCTAAACTATTCAAAGCAGGGTTTCCTGCAGGTTGCATTTTACCTGGTAAATGAACTTCATGATCATCAATGGCTGGATAAATTAAATAAAGTATACCATATCCAATAAAGATGAGGGCTTCTGTACCCAAACCTATCTTAAGCATCAGATCTGCAATTTCTGTATGCAGAATTTTTTGTAACGCACCAAAGATTACCACCGCTGCAGCGATGGAAACACCAACATCAAACCATTTTGAAACTTTAGGAGGAATTGCAGCAGCCATTTTTTGTTTTTTTAAGTGTAATAAAAGATTAAAATAAATAAGTGTATTAAGAAAGTTTTATTTTTTCATTTTAGGAGCAAGATCAATCACACAACGGAAACCGATATATGATTTAGCTGTATCCTGGTATTCGTAATTACGGGTACTTACCTGTAACATGTACGCTATATCTTTCCAACTACCACCACGAACTACTTTTCTTTTTTCGCGTGGTTTATCGTTTTCCTTTGCATCATATCTTACATCTGGGCTCATGTCGGACATGAAATTGTATGCACCCTCATAAAAATATGATCCAGTCCATTCTGCTACATTACCCGACATATTGAATAAGCCGTAGTCATTAGGCCAGTAAGCATCTGCACGAACCGTATAGAAACCACCATCTTCGGCATAATTACCTCTACCTGGTTTAAAGTTGGCCAACAAACAGCCTTTTTTATTTCTAGTATAATAACTTCCCCAAGGATACATAGAGTTGGTTCTACCGCCACGAGCAGCATATTCCCACTCTGCTTCACTAGGTAAACGGTAATCACCTTCTACTGCAAATTTTTTCTTCTCTAAAAATGCATTTTGAATATGCGATCTCCAATGACAAAAAGCCATTGCTTGTTTCCAACTAACACCTACTACAGGATAGTTCCCAAATGCAGGGTGAGCATAATATCGCTTGGTCATGGGCTCATTATATGAGTAAGAGAAATCTCTCATCCAAACCAATGTATCGGGGTATACTTTCTGATTGTATTTAACAATGAAATTCTTTAATGGTAATCCTGCGTTTTCTCTTTTAGCTGCTTCTTTTAAATCGGGATATTCTACACGATACACCAATTTATCAGGATCAATATCTGGCTTACCATACAAACGATTATCAGGAGCTAAATTTAATTCGTTTAATTTCTCCACCGTATTCCTATCCCATTTAATGGTTGCTACTTTTTTCCAATCTACGGCCATTGTATCATCTGTTTTATTGATACCCTGCCCAAATAAAATTTTAAACGCTAAAGAATCACGCGTCCAGTTTACAAACTGGCGATAATCATTATTGGTAATTTCTGTTGCATCCATCCAAAATCCTGGAATGGACACTTGGCGATTTCTAGTTGTGTAATTGTAACTGATATCTTCATCACTAGGTCCCATATGAAATGTTCCTGGTTGAATATAAACCATGTTCAATGGAGCATTCATACTTTGCTTGGCAGAAGGTGCAACGCCGTGCAATTGTCCATCGTCTGGTAACCCTTTGGTTTTTTTGCCTTTAAAGCAAGAAACCAAGGTTAGAGAGAGAACCGTGGCGGTTATAAGCGAAAGATGCATTTTCATTTCCAATAATAATTTTGACAGTGGCAAATATATGTTTTCCAAAGGCTGTTACCCTCTTATTGGTAGCTAGTTTCCAATTTTTTAACAGTAGCAAGTAAATGTAACGTCAAATACGATCAAATTATTATTTAGTAGAATATGAATGCCAAAATAAACACTCTGGATAGCAAATTACAAATAAACTTGTTACACATTTGCTAAAACCGCTTCCACCGAAGTAAAAGCAGGCCCACAGGCGTAATTCTCACATAAATAAAACAAGACCGAATCTCCGTTAAACACTTTCCCTGCTAATAACGGAAATTCTCCCAAATTAGTTTCAGCAGCCTGAATTATTTTATTGGGTAGGTATTGCTTGTTTAATGGATACAGATATTTACTGGCTTGTTGCCCCGTAATTACGATTTCCTTAAAACCCATTACTTGCTTTTGTAAGGCAGTTCCCCAAACTGCAAAAGAAGTAGGATGCTTTAGTATTGCGTTTTCCAAACTAACCATCAAATCAACAGCCAATTTTGCCCAATTGGGTTGATCAAACACAATGGCTAAATACTGCAAATTCTCTACCATAATGGTATTTCCGCTAGGTGTAGCGCCATCATACACTTCTTTTTTTCGCAATATAACATCAGTTTGAAACTGGGGCGTATAATAGAAGAACCCAGTGGCTTCCTCTGTAAATTGATCCATTACCCATTGGGTTAAATCCCTTGCTTTAAAAAGGTATTCGGCCTTGCCTGTGATTTCTTGTAAATGAATATAGGCCTGTATTAAATAGGCATAGTCATCTAAAAAAGCAGGTATTTTAGCCAACCCATTTTTATAAGTATGGCACCAATATCCAGTTTCCTTATCCTTTAAATTATTTTCTAGGAAAAGCAGATTTTGAATGGCCAATTGTTTAAAAGATTCATCGCCTAACGCATTAAACGCTTTACAAAGCGCCGTAATCATCAATGCATTCCATCCCAACAAAATTTTATCATCTAATAATGGCCTTACCCTTTTAGATCGGTATTGCATCAACTTTTGATTACATGCTGACAATAAAACCAACTCCTCTTCGGTAGCGAAACGGTTGATATGTAAAATATTGGTTGCAGGAATTTCCTGCTTTCCTTCATGCCAATTTCCAGCAGCTTCCACTTGATAATAGGTACAATAAAAATCAGTATCAGACCCTAATACAGTTTCAATTTCGGCCTTACTAAAAGTGTAAAACTTACCTTCTACCCCTTCGCTGTCTGCATCCAATGCACTAAAAAAGCCATTGTTTTCGTGGGTGAGTTCTCTTTGGATAAATTGAATGGTTTGCTCAATGGTAACTTTAAATTGTGCTTGCCCTGTTAGTTGATATGCTTCTGAAAGCGCCATTATCAGCAACGCATTATCGTATAACATTTTTTCAAAATGGGGTGCTAGCCATTTTGCATCGGTACTATATCTGGCAAAGCCTCCACCTAATTGATCGTAGATTCCACCTTGTATCATTTTATTCAAACTCAACAAAGCTTGTTCTAATGCCACTTCGCTTTTGGTAAAATAATAATGCCGCAACAAATAAATAATGCTAGCGGTTTGTGGAAACTTAGGTGCGCTGCCAAAGCCTCCATCTTCTGTATCGGCTTGTTGCAAAATATTGGCAGCAATGGTTTCTAAACTATCAGTAGAAAAAAATAATTCCTGTGCTGCAGTTGATGGCTGCACCATTCCAAAAGAATTGCTTTTTAATAAATGACCCGTTAGGTTTTCAGCTTGCTCTACAATGGCTTGATTGTTTTCTTGATAACCCTTACTTACACCAGTTAAAACTTCTATCCAACTTGGCCGATTGTGCACCCGTTGTGGTGGAAAATATGTTCCACCATAAAAAGGTTTTAACTGGGGCGTTAAAAATACATTGAGCGGCCATCCCCCACTACCAGTCATGGCTTGAACAGCATCCATGTAAATATGATCTAAGTCGGGCCTTTCTTCTCTATCTATTTTGATATTAATAAAGTTTGCATTCATAAATGCAGCGGTAGCTTCATCTTCAAAGCTTTCTCTTTCCATTACATGACACCAATGACAAGCAGAATAACCAATACTCACTAGGATGGGCTTATTTTCTTGCTTAGCCAAATTCAACGCTTCTTCTCCCCAGGGAAACCAGTTAACAGGATTGTATGCGTGTTGTAATAAATAGGGGCTGGATTCATTTTCCAGTTGATTGGGTTTATTCGAGTGCATGCTCATATTGCTTATAAACTTCAAACCCCTCAACGGAGGGGTTTGTTATATAAATATAGTTGTAAAAAAACTTTATTTTTTTGCTGCTTTTGTCACCACTTTCGAAGCTGCTTTAGACGGGGCTTTAGAAGTACTTAGGTAATGATCTAAAGCTGCCACCATACTAGGACGTTGCGGTGAAGGCACTTTAATTTCTAATTGAAAGCCAGCATCTTCAACTGCTTTGGAAGTATTGCTTCCAAATGCACCCATGATGGTTCCGTTTTGTTCAAAATTGGGATAGTTATCTAATAAACTCTTTACACCACTAGGTGTAAAAAAGCAAATTACATGGTATTCGAATAAATCCAATGCTGCCCTGATATTGTTACTGATGGTTCGGTACATGAAGCCCAACTGGAATTCACATTTATTATTTTTTAACCAACTAACGATATCATTGTCTTGTTGATTTTCACTGCACACATACAAGAATTTCTCCGATTCACGGTGTTTATTGATTACATCAAATAAGCTTTTATTGGTACCATCTGCACCATAAAATACTTTTCGTTTTCTGTAAAGAATAAATTTTTGCAGATACAGCGCAACAGCCTCGGTTATGCAGAAATACTTCGTATCCTGACCAATGCTTATTTTCATTTCTTCGCTCATGCGAAAAAAATGGTCGATGGCGTTTCTACTAGTAAAAATGATAGCCGAAAACTGCATAATATCAATTTTCTGCTTCCTGAATTCGCGTGCGGGAATACCTTCTAACACAATAAATGGATGAAATACCAACTCCACATTATGCTTTCTCTCCAGATCAAAATAGGGTGACTTGTCACTTTCCGGTCTGGGCTGAGAAATCAGGATTTTCTTACTCGATTTGGAACTTGCTGATTGTTTAGACCCTTGTTTGATCATACTGCTATTCTAAATATTTTGCAAATGTAAATCATCAGCCGATATAATTTACCAATAGCTTATAAATCAGTAGCAATGGTACAATTTCTATGGAGCAAAGGTAGAGGAAAAAATGAAACGCATTGATTTTCAAATCATTCCGCAAAGAACCAAAGGAAACCAGGTATCTGTACAATAAAAGCAAAATGACCAACCCAATGGATGCTGTAATCACAATTGTACTTAGGTTTGTTGTAGCGAATGCCAGAAAAACCGTAAAAGGAATCAACAAAACGCCCATGATGCGATTCACCATGGAAACTAAAAAAATATACCCTTGTGCGGCTTCCTTATTGTTAAAAACCCATCCCGAAAAAGAAATAAATAAATATTTACCCGAATAAATCAGCAATAATACTAGGGTGGAATAAGCATAGAGATTCCAAAAATACATTTGCGACCAACCCTTATATAATATTAACAATGTAATAAATAAGCCAGCAGAAAGCAAGAAAAGGCAATTGATTAGTAAAGACGCTAGCGTGTCTTGCAATAATTGTTCCCTAGTTTGTTTCTGCCTAAGTGAGGTTTGGAAGAATAAGCGAAACAAATTTTTGAAATATTTAGAAAAACTTACTTTAATAAATGCTAGTAAGGAAACAATTCCTAAGAGCAGATAAAAAAGATAATCCTTTGTATTTTCTTTTTTATAATCAATAAGCATCCATTTGGGTGGGGTATTTAAAGGGAGATATGGATGAAATAAATATTTTGCGTAGGTACTGGTATCTATCAATGGTTTTTTTGGCAGCACCATTGCTTTCTGAATTGAATCCAGCCGAACGCTATCCTTATATAAACTATCAATCCGTTTGTATTCAATTGAATCAATTAATAAAGGCTTAGCAATAGCTGATTTTGCAGGCTGGCTAAGCGTATCTGCGAATACTGAACTGTCTTGCTGCGCTTGCAAAACAGGCAGATTCAGTAAAATAAACAGGAACAACATCGTGCAGCGCAAATACTTCATTGCCCCAAAAATATTGAATGCCGTTGATTAATCCCTAAACATCCCCGAACAATAGTAATTTTAATGCTTATTTATTGGTATGGCAGGTATTTATATTCATATTCCTTTTTGCAAAAAAGCTTGTAACTATTGCAATTTCCATTTTTCAGTAAACAAACAAGCTTTACCCAAAATGGCCGAAGCCATTGTTGTGGAAACGGTTTTGCAAAAACATTACCTGAATGAACCCATAGAAACCATTTATTTTGGAGGAGGCACGCCTTCTCTGTTATCAGCCGATCAATTGAACTCAATTTTAGCAGTCATTCACCAAAATTTTGAGGTAGAAAAACAAGTAGAAATTACGTTGGAAGCCAATCCCGATGATATCAATGCAAGTAATTTACAAGTATGGAAATTAGCCGGCATCAATCGATTAAGCATTGGCATTCAATCAAGCATTGGCATTCAATCATTTTTTGAGGAAGATTTACAATGGATGGGCAGGGCTCATAATGCAGATCAGGCCATCCAATGTATTGAATTGGCCCAAGCAGCTGGTTTTGATAATCTATCAATCGATTTGATTTATGGTGGGCCTACACTTTCAGATGGTAATTGGAAGCAGAATATTGAAAGGGCCATTCAATTAAAGATTCCCCATCTCTCCTGTTATGCATTAACGGTTGAACCCAAAACCGCATTGGCAAAAAAAATAAAGGAACAAGCAGTACCCAATGTAGATCCTGAAAAGCAAGCTGAACATTTTGCTATTTTAACTGAGTTAACCCAATTGGCAGGTTATGAGCATTATGAAATTTCTAATTTTGCGCTACCTACCAAACGAAGTAGGCATAACGCCAATTATTGGCAGGGCAAACATTACTTGGGTTTAGGACCAGCCGCACATTCCTTTAACGGAAACAGCAGGCAATGGAATATTGCCAATAACAGCCTTTACATAACTGCCATTCAACAACAACAAATTCCTTTTGAAATAGAACATTTAACTCAGCAACAAAAAATAAATGAATACATTATGACTGCGCTTAGAACAATGGAAGGGATTAATTTGACGCAGTTAAAAACCATTGGAGGAGAAGCCGCAGTAGATAGAATTTTAAAGGAAGCCAATCGCTTTATACAAGAAGCAACAATGAGTTTAGAGCTTAACCATTTGATCATTACACCAAAGGGAAAGTTTTATGCAGATGGAATTGCCGCTGAATTATTTCAACTTTAATGTACATGCTCAATAGTGGTATCCACAGTTTGTAGCATCGACATAATTACCGGATAAAACTCATGCTTCATCGGATGCTTATTTCCCAATTTTTCTATAATACTATCTAAGCACATTAATATGTTTTCTTTGGTAATACTCTCTGTATGAATATGGTTAGGCTTGTGTATTTCAAAATCATCTTTTAATAAATCGAGTATAGAAACTTCTAAAATTCTACTTAATTCTTTTAAATGATTTACTGTTAACTGAGTATACCCATTCTCAATTTTACTATATGCATTTTGAGAAATATTCATCTGTTTTGCAACATAATCTTGGGTATAATTTCTCAATTCCCTGTTTTTTCTGATAATACTTCCTGGCACTTTATATAGTTTTAAAATAATGATTGAATGAATTGAATCATTGCTAAATAAGGAATGATTCTATCTTTCTAAATCCCTCTGCAGCATCACAATTTTCCCATAAAATGGAATACAAGGTTGTTGCAATGGGCATATTGGCTTGCACACATTCGGAATTTGTTTTGTAAATACATTTACTGGCATTATACCCTTCTGCTACCATATTCAATTCTAGCTTAGCCGCTTTTACCGAATACCCTTTTCCTAGCATGTTTCCAAATGTACGGTTTCTACTATAAAGAGAATAGCAAGTTACCAATAAATCTCCCAAGTAAACAGATGCAGCATAGTTTTGCGGTTCGCCATTATCCTTAGGGTTGTTACCAGAAATTTTTCTTAAAAATCCAGCCATTTCATTCGCACTAGCAGCAATATAAACACTTAAAAAATTATCGCCATATTCAAGTCCATGTGCTATACCTGCACCCAATGCATAAATATTTTTCAATACTGCCGCATATTGCACGCCAATTACATCTGTATTAACAATCGTATTAATATATTCTGTTTTAAAATGGGCAGCAATAGTTGCAGTGATAGCAGCATCATTTCCCGAAAAAGTAAGATAAGAGAGTTTTTCAGATGCAACTTCTTCAGCATGACAAGGTCCTAATAAAGTGAAATAATTTTCACTACTAAACCCTACTGTATCTGCCATGTATTCATTCAGCAATTTATTGGAGAGTGGCAAAATTCCTTTAACCGCCGAAACTATTTTTTTCCCAACCCAAGCTTCTTTAGGAACAGCTGCTAACGCATCTGCTACATAGGCCGAAGGAATGGCAATTACCAACACATCTGATTTTGCAATTACATCTTCTATTGCATCATTCAATAAAAGCTGAACTGGATTAAAATAAGCACCACTTAAATAATGAGGATTGTGTTTTCGCTTTTGGATATAATGAATACTATCGCTGTTGCGAATCCACCAATGGATGGTATTACCATTATCCGTTAATATTTTAGCAATTGCTGTTGCCCAACTTCCGCTACCTAATATTCCAAATTGCATGAGCCTTTAAAATTGTTAAGGCAAACATACATAAAAGTAAATAGTTCATCGTAGTGGCTTTTCCAAACTAAATCAGTTTGGGGCCTCCAGATGAACTATCTACCGAATCAATTAGCTAACTAATCTTTCTTCTTCTCTTCAAATAATTTTTCCTTTTCAACCACTTTTACCAAAGTTCCGTCTTTCAAGGTTTTACTTACAGTAGAGTAAGGGCCAGTAATTACCATATCGCCCACTTTTAAACCATCTACAATTTCAATATTGTTAAGGTCTTGAATAGCCGTTTTAACCAGCACTTTTTTAACCTTATTGTCTTTTTGCAATACAAATACTACTTCTTGAATTCCATCATCAGCATTAACAGATTTTGGAGCATCGGTTGTAGCAGCAGTTGCTTTTTCATCTTTTTTGCCATCGCCTTTAGCATCAGCACTATCTTTTGCATCTCTGGTTGTAACCGCATTCAATGGAACAGATAATACATTTCTTCTGCTCTTGGTTTGAATATCGGCACTAGCAGTCATTCCTGGGCGGAAAGGGAAACCTCTTCCAGAAACGATTAAATCATTATAGCTTTCTGGTAATAAACGAATATGTACTTTATAATTAGTTACTTCCGCACTTGACGAAACAGAACCTATTGCAGAACCTGTATTAGGATTAGCAATTTTATATACTAGCCCTTTGAATTTTCTACTTGTATATGCATCTACTTCTACTATGGCTGTATCGCCCAATTTTACTTTAGGTATATCATTCTCCCCTACATCAACCCTTACTTCAATGCTGCGCATATCTGCTACACGCATCATTTCTGTACCTACATTAAAACTATTACCAGCAACACGCTCGCCTTTTTTAATGGCCAACAAACTTATTACCCCATCCATTGGAGAAACAATCACTGTTCTACTGATGTCTTTATTGGCTCTGTTCAATTGAGCTTGTACACTTTGAACAGCAGCTTCGGCACTTTTAACACCTTCTGTTGCAGCAGTATAATTGGCTTTAGCACTTTTATATGCTTGTTCTGCTTGCTCAAATTCTAAGCGGCTAATTACTTTTTCAGCTAATAATTTTTTCTGGCGATTGTATTGTGTTTCTGCCTGATCTAATGTTGCTTTTAATGCACCCAATTGAGCAGTAGAATTATTTACCTGCGCTTTTTGTTGATTTACACCTGCAGCCACTTGGTCTCTTTGAGAACCTAGGATATCAGCATAAATTCTAGCCAATACCTGGCCCTTTCTAACGCTATCACCTTCGTTTACATTTAACTCTACTATTTCACCACTTACATCGGGGCTGATTTTTACTTCCACTTCGGGATAAACTTTTCCGCTGGCATTTACCGTTTCAGTAATCGTACGCAGTTCAGCTTTTTCGGCCGAAACAGTAATTCCTTCTTCCTTACCTAGTACACCTGCTTTCTTAAGGCCTACCAGTACTACGATTACTAGAACCAACCCAACAATAATCCAAATCAATTTCTTACTCATAACAGTTTTTTTCAATTTTTACGCCAATATCTTACGGCTATAGTTTAATACCCTGACCCTTATAAAATTCAAGTAGTTTAATTCGAAATATATAATCAAATTGACTATTTAGCTGATCTAATTTTGTTCTTAATAAATTATTTTGATTGGTGATCAAATCTAATGTATTACTCAAGCCTGCTTCGTATCGCTTGGTTGCAAAATCAAATGCTTTCTGAGTTGCTTCTACACTTTTCTTACTTGCATTATAACGCAACATTGCAGCGAGGGCATTGGCATGTGATTGATAAATATTTTGCTGCAAGGTTAAATCTGTTTGCAGTTTGGTAACTTCAGAACTACGCTTATTTAATTTGGCTCGCTCATATCCTAAACGTGCAGAACCATTGCTAAATATGGGCACAGATAAGTTAATACCAAAGCTTTGACGAAAGTTTTGATCTAATTGAGTACCCCAACCATTCCAAAATTGACCAAATGATCTTTTGCTGGTGGTTAATTGTACATCTGGTTGATACACTAAATAATTTTGACTGGCAACCGTTACAAAATTAGAAGTTGGTCTTGTACCCAATACGTTTGCACCAGTAATCATATTTGCAGTATTAGCAAAGTTGGTTCCCAAAGTTCCAAAAGCAGTAAGCGATGGATAAAATGCTGTTTTAGCTCGCTTTACCGATTCTTCTGCTGATTTTAATCTAAGGGCATTTACTTTTTGTGCAGGTTGATTATTCAAGGCCAACTGATACAATATAGCAGGCTCTAATTCAGACAATGGTTCTAAAGGTATTTGATCTACTGCAGGAATTTCTACTTCAAAAGGTGCTGCCATATCTAAGTTGATGGCTGCCTTTAATTGAATAACTGCTTGTGAATAGCTGGCTTGTGCATTCACCAATGTGGTTGTATCTCTAGCAAGCTGAGCTTCTATTTCAGCCGCACTTAGTTCGGGCAATACACCTGCTTCCACCCGCTTTTTGGTAAATCCAAATTGTGCGTTGGATTGTGCAATTTGTACTTCTGCAATTTCAATTTGCTTTTGGGCAGCAACTACTTGTAAAAAAAAGGTGGCAATCGTTAATGAAACATCATTAATAATTCTTTCCATCTCCGTTACAGCTGCTT
>VIKJ01000043.1 GCA_008080615.1 Chitinophagaceae bacterium
AATGTAGTAAGTCACGATGCCAATGCGATTATCTCTACTCCAATTGATAATTCCCAAACCATTTTATTGATGGCGCAGGATGTAGATGTGGTAGGCATTGATGAAGCCCAATTTTTTGATGAAGAGATTGTACATGTATGTGAAACCCTCGCCCTTAAAGGGGTTCGCGTAATAGTTGCTGGTTTAGATATGGATTATTTGGGTAAACCCTTTGGTCAAATGCCCAATTTATTGGCAGTTGCAGATTACATTACCAAATTGCACGCCATTTGTATGAAATGTGGAAATATAGCCCATGTATCTTACCGTAAAACCACTGAGGAAGGGCAGGTTTTACTGGGTGAAAAAGAAACCTATGAACCTCGTTGTAGAACTTGCATCCATGAAAAGTAGATCGATCATTTTACCCCTTATAAAAAAAGATTTACTACTGGAAATTCGCCAGCAGTATACATTCTATGGAGTATTGCTATATATAGCTTCTACCACTTTTGTGGTGTATTTATCTATGGGACAACCCGACGATAAGGTATGGAATGGTCTATTTTGGGTGCTTCAACTATTTGTTTGCATCAATGCGGTAGCCAAGAGTTTTTTACAAGACAGCAAAGGTAGAATGCTCTACTTTTATTCAATTGCAGGCCCAACCGACTTTATCCTTTCAAAACTCATTTTCAATGCCATCTTAATGCTGCTGATGAATTTATTGAGTTTGGCTGTATTTACCCTTTTATTGGGGAATCCAATTTCGAAAATGGGTGAGTTTATCCTAATCAGTATTCTAGGTGGCATTAGCCTTAGCCTAGTTTTTACTTTTTTAGCTGCAATTGCTGCAAAAGCACAACAGCAAGCGGCTTTAATGGCCATCATGGGATTCCCCATTATCATACCGCAGCTTTTACTGCTCATGAAAATTAGTTCAGCCGCATTTTCTTCTGTTATTCAAGACGGCTGGTGGAATATGGTGGGCATGTTAACCGGCTTAGACCTAATGATTGTTGCATTGGCCTATATACTTTTCCCTTTTTTATGGAAAGATTAAAAGCGCAAGTGCCTAACTGTTACCGCTTTATTAATGAGCTGCTTCAAGGAATCAATTCCAATTTTTAAATGCCTGTCTACAAATTGTTCAGTGATTTTTTTATCACTGGCTTCCGTTTTAACTCCATCTGGAATCATCGGTTGATCACTCACCAATAATAAAGCACCTGTTGGAATTTTATTGTAAAAACCTACCGTAAAAATGGTAGCCGTTTCCATATCAATGGCGTAAGCACGCACTTTTGTGAGGTATTCTTTAAATTCTTCATCGTGCTCCCAAACTCTTCTATTGGTGGTATAAACAGTACCTGTCCAATAGTCTACTTTATAATCGCGGATGGTGGTGGAGATTGCTTTCTGCAAAGCAAATGCAGGCATTGCAGGAACTTCAGGAGGAAAATAATCATTGGATGTACCCTCTCCTCTAATTGCTGCTATTGGTAAAATTAAATCGCCTAGTTTATTTCTTTTCTTGAGCCCACCACATTTACCTAAGAACAACACCGCTTCTGGTTCTAAAGCAGTTAATAAATCCATGATGGTAGCGGCCCCAGGACTACCCATACCAAAATTAATGATGGTGATTCCATTTGCTGTTGCACATTGCATAGGTCTATCGGCACCTACTACTTTTACTTTATTCCATTTAGCAAACATGGTTACGTAATTGCTAAAATTGGTGAGCAAGATGAACTTACCAAAATTTTCTAGCTTTTCACCAGTATACCTAGGCAGCCAGTTATTTACTATTTCCTGTTTAGTTTTCATATGCTTAAGTTTGTAACTGATAACTATATTTCAATTATAGAAACCAAGTTAACTTGTAAATATACAAAAAACTACTTGTTTTACAAGAAATAAACCCAAACAAACACCACTACAGCCTCGTTTTAAATGATCATTCAGTACCCCCCATATAACCCAAGAGTAAAAAAAGAAAAGGGCAAGGAATTCATTTTTGATGACTTAAGAAAACAATGGGTAACCCTAACACCAGAAGAATGGGTGAGGCAAAATTTCATCAACTACCTAGTGAAAGAAAAAAAATATCCTCCTTCATTAATAGCAATAGAAAAAGAGATTCAAGTAGGAGAATTAAAAAAGCGTTTTGATATTCTTATTTATAAATACGATAAACCTTGGATGGTAATTGAATGTAAAGAAATGGAAGTTGCACTTACCGAAAAAGTATTGCAACAAGTATTGAATTATAATATGCATTTGCAAGCAGCCTTTTTACTCATTACAAATGGAAAAGAAAATATGGGTTTTTCAATACTGAATAATACCATTAGCCGCATTGCAGAAGTACCAGCTTATTAATAACAATCAAATATTGATTTAGTTAAACAAAAAAAATCCGGAAGCAATTGCTTGCTCCCGGAAAATTGTATTGAAATTAAATGCAAATCTACTAAGGGAATATTCCTAATTCTGCATATGTAGTTCCTACTTTATTAATAGCACATACATAAGCTGCAGTACGCATATCAGGTATTTCAGGATTACTATGCCAAATATGCATGATTTCACGAGTAGCAGAAATCATTGTTTCTTCTAAACCACTGTGAACTAAATCAACTTCTTCAGCACCATGCATGATTGTTTTTCTTTCGGCAGTAGGTACAGTTTTACCTGTTAATGTTTCAATCTGCTCTAAGATATTCGTGTTCATGTTCTCGGTAAATCTTTTTTCCATTCTACCATATCGAACATGGCTTAAATTCTTTAACCACTCAAAGTAAGAAACAGTTACACCACCTGCATTTAAATACATATCGGGTACAACCAAAATTCCTTTAGCAGCCATTACATCATCTGCTTCAGGGGTTAATGGACCATTTGCAGCTTCTCCAATAATCTTTGCTTTTACTTTATCTGCATTAGTATCATTGATTACATTTTCTAACGCAGCAGGAATTAAAATATCACAAGCTAATTCCAATGCATCATTGCTCTTAGCAAGATTGGTAGCACCAGGGAAATTTAAAATAGATCCCGTGGCTTTTCTGTGCTGAAAAACTTCTTCTTCATTTAATCCATTCTCATTGTAAATAGCACCTTCATATTCTGCAATAGAAACAACTTTAGAACCATGTTCACGGAAAAATTTAGCACAGTGGTATCCCACATTACCTAATCCTTGAACAACTACGGTTTTACCTTCAACACCTACAGTTAATCCTTGTCGCTTCATTACTTCGGGCATATTACATACTTCTCTGATTCCAAAGAACACACCTAATCCAGTTGCTTCTTTTCTACCACGAACACCTCCTTGAGTTATAGGCTTACCAGTCACACAACCCGCTGCATCAATTTCACCCGGCTTTAAAGAAGAATAAGTATCAACAATCCAAGCCATTTCACGCTCTCCGGTACCATAGTCTGGTGCAGGTACATCAATACCCGGTCCTATAAAATTTTTCTTAACCAGTTCACTGGTATATCTGCGGGTAATTTTCTCTAATTCATAAACGCTATGCTTACGTGGATTAATTTTAATACCACCCTTTGCACCTCCAAAAGGAACATTCACAATAGCACATTTATACGTCATCAATGAAGCCAAAGCCATTACCTCATCTTGGTTTACTGCATCACTAAAACGAATACCTCCTTTACAAGGAGATTTATGTTGAGAATGCTGCACACGATAAGCTTCAATTACTTCAATACTTCCGTCATCCATTTTTACAGGGAAACGCATACTGTAAACGCTGTTACAAGCTTTAATTTGTTCAAGCAAGCCTTTTTCCCATTGGGTGAATTTAGCCGCCTTATCGAAGCTTTTTTCAACGCTTTGAAAAAAGCTGTACTCATGTTGATTTGACATTGGCAATCAATTTATAGGTTTATTACAATCATGAAATTATACTATTTTGAATGATCCCCTTTTTCTAATCTAGAGATCTTACGATCGATACTTGCAACATATATGAACAGACCAACAAGTATCGTAACAACTACAGCCATTACAACAAATATTTTTCCATTGCTGCGCATTAAATCTGTAGTAGGTGCTGTTTGAGCATGGGCTACAATTGAACTTAAAAAAGCGATGAAAAACAGTGAATATTTTTTCATTTTAATCATTTGAAAATTTTTGTTCAGCCAATAATGTGTACCTGATTTTAAGTGTACTAATCCATACACCTAGTAAAGTCCAACCTATAACTGCAGGATAAAAAACAGCCCGCATTTGCATATCTAAATCTTTTCCATTTACTCCCGGATTTCCATCGCTTCCTTGACCACCAGGATGTAATGACTCTGTTAACCTTGGCAAAATCCAAAGTGTTGGAAAAAGCATAAAAAAGGCAAAAATATTGTATACAGCACCAATTCTGGCTTTCTTGTCTTCGTCATTCATACTACCTCTTAAAACAAAATATGCCATATAAATGAGCATAGCAATAGCAGCACCATTCTGTTTAGGATCTCCACTCCATGGGCTTCCCCATTGATAATTGGCCCATATTGCACCTGTAGTTAATCCCAATACCCCATAAATTATACCCGTTGCAGCAAATGCAGCTGAATAGGTATCATTTTTAAGTGTTGGATTTCGTAGATATTTGATCGCATAGATTAAAGAAACCAATAATAAAATCATCATTCCAAACCACATGGGTACATGGAAAAAGAAATTACGGATAGATTCTTGCATCCGGTCGTCTAACTTGGGCACTTTAACATAAAACCCATATGTACTGGTATAAATTAATAAACAGAAGGCCGCTATTTTCCACCAAAACTTTCGAATCATAGAATGAATTTTGCATTGCAATGCGCTAGCATAATGTGTTGCAAAATTACGTTAAACAGTAGTAATAAAGCGAATGAATGTGTAAAAAATACCCATCTGATTGTTAAATCCAAGCAAGTTGTGAACTATATGTCAGCAACCTTTTAAGGTTTAAAGCTAAAACTGCTAAGAAGGATTCTAATTGGCATATTGGGGCAATTTTAGTAACTTTGCACTTTTCCAAAAATTCATGCCGTAACATGAAGTTATCGCCTCCTAGCCTCGCTGGGACGGAAACTGAATGTGGCTATCATCTTAAAATAGATTAGTTACATGAAATTATCACAGTTCAAGTTCGACCTTCCTCTTAACCTGATTGCTCAGAACCCTACCAAAAGAAGAGAAGACAGCCGTTTGATGGTTGTAGATCGTAAAAGTGGGCATATGGAAAATCGCCATTTCAAGGATATCCTTGAATATTATGACGATAAAGACGTATTTGTAGTAAACAACACAAAAGTATTTCCTGCCAGAATGTATGGTCGTAAAGAAAAGACAGGAGCAAAAATTGAAGTTTTTTTATTACGCGAACTCAATAAGCCCAATCGTTTGTGGGATGTTATTGTTGATCCCGCAAGAAAAATAAGAGTAGGTAACAAATTGTATTTTGGTGACAATGAAGAATTGGTAGCCGAAGTAATTGATAACACTACCAGCCGTGGAAGAACCATCCGCTTTTTGTGGGATGACGATGACGCTAGTTTCAAGAAAATGTTAGAATTTTTAGGTGAAACTCCTTTACCTAAATACATCAAGCGCAAGCCAGATGAAGAAGATAAAGAAAGATACCAAACAGTATATGCAAAACATGAAGGAGCAGTTGCCGCTCCTACTGCAGGGTTGCACTTTAGCAAAGAGTTGATCAAGCGTTGTGAAATTCAAGGCATTCGTTTTGCAGAAGTTACATTACACACAGGTTTGGGTACGTTTCGCCCTATTGAAGTAGAAGATTTAAGCAAACATAAAATGGATGCTGAATACTATGCAATAGACCAACAAGCCTGCGATATTGTTAATAAAGCTAAGGCAAACGGAAAGCGTATTTGCTCTATTGGAACTACTACAATGCGTGCTATGGAAAGTAGTTTTACGGCACAGAAATTATTAAAGCCTAGCGAAGGATGGACGAACCATTTTATTCATCCACCTTACAACTTTAATGTTGCAGATAGCTTGGTTACCAATTTCCACCTGCCAAAAACAAGTTTACTGATTATGACTTGTGCTTTTGCAGGGTATGATTTAGCCATTGAAGCTTATAAAAAAGCTATCAAAGACAAATACCGTTTCTTTAGTTATGGAGACGCTCTGTTGATTGTATAATAAATAATATACTTAGCCCGGTTACCAAAAGTAGCCGGGTTTTTTTATGCCCTATTATGTCTATAATTAGCAAGCCCAGCAAGTGAAAAAAATAAAATAAGGAAAAGAAACATTACATAAGTACTATTAATGAATACTTGCTGTAACCCTAGTTTTATTACATCTACAAATGGATATGGATAAAACTGAACAATTGAGCCACGAATCAATGTATATATCAAATAAATGAGCGGGTAAATTAAAAAGTATACAATAGAATTATATTGAACCTTTCGTTTCGATTCAAAAACCAACCAAAAAATAAAGGTGGCAATAGGTGTAACTCCATGAAGAATATTATTTGCCAATAAATTGAGCCCTTGTAGAGAATAGAGTTTACTTAAAATAACCTGATAAATAAGACCCACTACCATAATATAAACAGTAACAGACAATGAAGTTGCTGGTTGCAAAAAAAAGTGAGTTGGCTGCTGCTTCTTAAAAATTTGCATTGCAAAAAATGTAGCTACAATTAAATTACTTAAAATAGTGAAATAACTAAAAAATCGCACAACAGCTTCTACAGGAGGCAATTTAGTATGTTGCATCATTACAATAAACTGCAACAATACCCCAACTAGGGTTACAATTAAAATATTCCAAGCAGTAATTGTTTTATTTACGATCATACCATTAGTTTAATGTTGCAAAACTCTTTTCTTAATCATACCACCCTTGGTGTCTTTAATGCTATTCATTACTACGAATGCATTGGGATCTATTTTTTCTACTTCTGTATTTAGTTTACTAACTTCTAAACGGGTAATTACAGTATACACAATATCCGTTTCATGGGTATGACCATGCTTTCCAAAACCGCGCTTACCGCTATATACAGTTACTCCTCTACCTAAAATATCTGTAACCATTACACGCATTTTTTCACTATGAACAGAAATGATGGTTACACCAGTGTATTCTTCTACACCAACAATTACAAAATCAAGTGTTTTAGAAGCAGACAAATAGGTTAGCATCGAATATAGTGCTGCTTCTATAGAAAGTAAATAAGCAGCTGCACTAAAAATAAGAATATTGATAAGGGTGATGATATCGCCAATGGTGGTGCCAAATTTTCTACTTAAAAATATGGCCAATACTTCTGTTCCATCTAATACACCACCTCCCCTTACCGAAAGCCCAATACCAGCGCCTAAAAAGAACCCACCAAAAACAGCAACCAATAATTTGTCTTGAGTAACTTGAGGAAAACGAAAAAAAGCCATCGCTAATGCAAGCCCTACAATCGCAATACTTGCTTTAATTGCAAACTGTTTTCCAATTACATTAAAGCCAAGCACTATAAAGGGAATATTTACCAGAACAATTAGCAATGATATGGGCATCTGCAAAAGCTCTGCCGATAATAAGGAAATACCTGTAGCACCTCCGTCAATAAAATTATTGGGCAACAAAAAACTTTCTAAACCAAATGCGGCTGATGCAATTCCTAAACCAATATAAATTGCATCTCTTAAGTAAGAGAAAAAAGTGATTTTTAGTTCTCTAATTCCTTTCCCAATTTCATACTCACTGAAAACCAATTTCTCATTGCTTTCCTTATACTTTTTTTTAAGTACCTGATTAATAATGATGGATCTGAAAAGAGAATTCATACTACATTTATCTTATACTTCAATATACCACTTAAATCAATATTAAATTACAAAAATGCAGCCTTCATTTCCTCAGCACAACAGATTATAGCTTTGTTATTTCTTTTTAGGAGGACTATAATCGAGCGGTAGCATATTGGATAATTTTTCAGACCAAGCCCAGTAGCCTAAAGCAAGCACATCTTTTCCTGAAAAATAACTCCCGTTAGCAAGCACCACAACCACTTTTTCGGTATCGGGCATAAAAATCTCAGCAGTCATTGGTTGTTTGGGCCACATCTCTTTTTGAGTTAAACGGTACTTGTAAATGGTCTTTAAATTGAAGTCCTAGCGTAACACTATCAATTACAAATGCAATGCTATCACCTTTTAAAAGTGTGTTAATAAGTATATTAAAATTATCACTACCATTTGAAAAAGGTTGATTTTTCTTTTCTTTATTTCTTTTAATTCTCCTCACTTCATACCCTTCAGCTTCTAATGTATTTCTGTAAAGGCTTCGCATAAAATGCATTATTGAACCATTATATGTTTCCTCACGATTTTTTTTCCATCTAGTTTCAACTCGATCATTTTTGGCTTCTAAATCTGAGAAAAGTGGATATCCCTGATAAAATAACACCCTTGTAGAATAATTAAATTCAAATACATTCAGGTCGTATTTTAATTCATACCCTAATGCTTCATTTTGTATATGCAATGGTTGATCTGCATATGCCTTTAAGGTATTCGTTTTTTTATTAAATCTAAAACGAACAACTTCTTTATTCAATAATTTACAATCTTCGGCATTGGGTGTTTTTCCAATTAGGTTTTCCATAAAAAAATCACCCCATTTCTTCCAACCATCCTTTTCATAATTTAACACAATAACCTCTTGGAGTTCCTTCACTTTTGGGACAAGTAAAATTTCTAAATTTGAAGGAATTGTGCTGGAAGATATTGCAACTGAGTAGGTTTCGTACCCTATCATTGATACCACCAAATCGAATCTACCTTCGGGGAATGGCTGCAATACAAAGCTTCCATTATCTTTCGAAATTGTGCCAACAGAGGTATTGCTCAAGAAAATACTTGCAGAAGCTACAGGCAATTTTGAATCTTTTGCTAGCACATTACCAATCAGCTTCTTTTGTGCATTTGAAAAAAAAGCACAAAACAATAAGCCAAATATCGCAATTGTCCTTTTCATTTAAATTCATTTAAAGTCCAAACAAACCACTATTGAGCAATTGCAATGTTTTTGTTTTAAACGTACCAGGCACCAATAATGAAATGTTGTGATGACTTCCACCATAACTTACCATTGTTACTGGCACTTCTTTTAATGATTCAAATAATTTTTGCAATACATGATCTGTTTGTGCTATTTCATTTCCAACGATTGAAACAATTGTTTGCTCTTTCTCTATTTCTACAGTACCAAAGGGTTCTAATTCCTTAATGATTTGAGGTAAAAATTGATCTGAATCGATGGTTACAGATACCGCCACTTCAGACGTAGTAATCATATCGATTGATGTTTTATACTTTTCAAATACTTCAAATACTTTTCTCAAAAATCCATAGGCCAATAGCATTCGGCTACTCTTGATTTTAATAGCAATGATACCGTCTTTTGCTGCTACCGCTTTAACACCTACACTTCCTGCTTCTTTAGTAATTACAGTTCCATGTGCTTCGGGTTGCATGGTATTTAATAACCGAACCGGAACATTTTCTAATTGTGCAGGCCAAATACAAGTAGGGTGTAAAATTTTTGCTCCAAAATAAGCCAGCTCTGCAGCCTCATCAAAACTAAGTTGCTCAATGGCTACTGTTTTATTTACTATCCTTGGATCGTTATTGTGCATTCCATCAATATCAGTCCAAATTTCACAAACTGAACAATTGCTTGCAGCAGCTACCAATGAAGCTGTATAATCACTTCCTCCTCTCTTTAAATTATCTACTTCCCCTTTTGCATTTCTGCAGATATAACCTTGCGTTACCAAAATATTTTTATCCGCATGTTTCTTCAGTAGCTGAGCTAATTTAACTTTAATACTACCCAACTGAGGTTCTTCGTTAGCATCAATGGTCATGAATTCTAACGCTGGCAATAATTCGTGACTAATCCCTTTCTCTTCTAAATAAGCACTAAATAATTTTGTACTCATTAATTCGCCCTGCGCTAGAATATCTTTATTAAGCGCTTCACTAAATGATATGCGCAAAATGATTTGTAAAAATTCAAAATGTTCTGCAATTATACCTTCTGCTTTATTTCTAGCTGCTTCTGTAACCAATAACTGCTGAATGAAATTTTTATAATGTTCATGCAATAATTCAATTCGCTGTTTTGCAGCAGAACGATCACCTATGGCTAAACTATTGCTGATTTCTACCAATGCATTGGTAGTTCCACTTAACGCACTTAATACAACAATCTTTCTTTCACTGTCTTTTGTAATTAACTGTGCAACTTCCTGCATACGCTCCGGCTTTCCTACACTGGTGCCGCCAAACTTCATGACTTTCATAAGAACCCCTCCCCCAATTTTAATGAATGAATAATTTTGGCAAATGTACTTCTCCTAACTGATATTGAAACGGCTATTGCCCAAATGGACGCTGATTACCACAAGCAAGGTTTTCACCGGGGTCAACTTTAAAATATTTACAGAAATAAGTATAATATGCAAGCCTGTACCCTGCTTTTACAGAAACGGCTCCCCCACATTCTATTCCCCCATTTATAACATTGGCAACAGCTCCAAAACCGGGAAGTCTTCCTGCAATACTATCTTTCTTTTCGGGAATCCAAGCACCACGCATGATTTCACTGCAAGATGGCTTAGGATATTGAGGGGTAACCCAAAACCATATAGCTGAAGCAAAGCTTACTACAGGGTCAATTGCTACAATAGAAGGTTTTTTAAGTAAGGTATTTTTATTACAATAATAAAATTGACTGAACTGTGCATAATTGTAATTCCAAGATAATTGCATAGGGCCTCTTCCGTGATAGGATTGATTTTTAACTGGAGGAAATTTTTTCTTAGATGTATCACTGTAATGTGAACTTCCCTTTTCAAAACCTCGTTCTTCTAAAAAATAAAGTCCCCAGGCAAAATATCCACCTGGTGCATCGTCCCAGCCACCGCTGGTTTCGTGAGCCATATTGGCAAGAAATGAAGCCAACTCTCTTTTCTTTTGCACAAGCGTGCCTTTTGATAAAAATTGAGGAAACTTTTTTGCTGCTTTAATGAACGCATCATAAGAATAGAATTCTTTTTTGGCAAGTGTTATTGGGTAGCCATCTCTTGTAGATGATATAGCATATCTATTAGGAAACAATTCATTCCATTGTTGCTTGCTAATGAGTTTGGCAATAGGAGGTTGAGCTTTTACATAGATACTTAATTGCATCAAAGTGCAAAAGATGAACAGAAAAAAAAGACCTTCTTTACGCATTAGACTCCTTCATTATAATCCTTGTAAATTAAATACGGCAGCTGTAGATCTTAAGTCTTCTACCACCATATCTAATAAGGGAATTCCTTCTTTCATTCTTATATACTCCATTGCTCGCTCGGGATCCCCTGGTATCAATACTTTTTCTTGTTCATCAATGGGTTTGGCAGCACGAAAACGCTGAATCCATTGATCCATATGAAATTTAAAATCTGTTGCTGGCCTAAAAGCATCAATTCGCATAGCGCCAAAAAAATGCCCCAAACCCTTACCTGGCATATTTTCGGGCATAGGTACATAAGCAGGAAAAGGAGGCGCCCAAGGCCCATAAGATGCACCACTTAATACAGCAGAAAATATATCTACAATGCTTCCCAATGCGTAGCCTTTATGACTTCCATGCTCTCGATCTGTTCCCAGTGGAAGCAATGCTCCCTTTTTCTTTAAAATATTTGCATCCGTACTTGAATTACCTAGTTCATCTTGTACCCAACCCATTGGGGCTGACTCATTTTTGCGTTGCAATATTTCTAATTTTCCATTTGCTGCAGTAGTTGTTGCAAAATCAGCAACAAATGGAGGTTCAGTTCCTGCAGGAACAGCAACTGCAATAGGATTGGTACCCAACATTTTTTCTAAAGAAAAAGTAGGTGCTACAAGTGCACTAGCATTGGTCATGGCCATCCCAATCATATCTTCTTTTAATGCCATCATTGCATGATAACCAGCAATACCAAAATGATTGGAATTTTGAACACTTACCCAACCTGTACCTACTTGCTTAGCTTTATCAATGGCTACTTGCATTGCAAATGGCGCAACTACTAAGCCCAATCCAGCATCACCATCTATCACTGCAGTAGAAGGTGTTTCATGAATTATTTTTATGGAAGGATTGGCATTGATTCTTTTTGCTTGCCATAAACGCACATATCCACTAAGGCGCGCCACACCATGACTATCAATTCCACGCAAATCTGCAGATACCAAAACTTCTGCAGCAAGGGTGGCATCTTTTTCACTGCAGCCCATTGATAAAAAAATGGTTTTTGAAAAATGAACCAATTGTTCGTAGGAATATACTAGCATCTGTACAGTTTAGCTTATCGGTACAAATTTACTGTTATGGTTCCTATAAGCATAAAAAAAAGGATGGTGGCCATCCTTCTTTCTGAATATTAACGAACTTTTAAAACGGCAAATCGTCGAAAGCTTCTGTTATATCTGATGCTGCAGGAGCAGATGGTTGAGCAGAACCTGCTGATGATGGTTGATATCCACCACCAGAATTACCACTTTCATTTGATCTACTTCCTAATAATTGTACACTAGAAACTCTTAAAGAAAGTGTAGCTCCATTCACACCTTCTTTAGTTGTATAGGTTCGCACATCTGGTTGACCTTCTACATATACCTGTGTACCCTTTTTTAAATACGGTGCAATGCCTGTTCTTTCTGTCCAATAAGCACAGTCAACCCAAATGGTTTTATCTTTTTGATTGCCCTGAGCATCTTTGTATCGCTCGGTATGCGCTACGGTGAAATTGATTACATTTTTTCCGCTTACGGTATTCATTACCGCATCTCTTCCCAAATTGCCAATGGCTGTTAATTTGATCATAGGTTCATTTTTATAAATATCTGAAAAATGAAATTAAGTAAATGCGTAATAACCGCAACCTAAAAGTTATTTACACTGTTCCCCCTTTTTATGCTTTCATCCGGCTATTACTGTTTCCCATCCTCCATTTTGTGCCTCCAATGGCTAATTTTTCGCTTTTCGACATAGCAAATGCCTATCCCCACTGCCTGCCGGCCTCGTTTTTAGTTCAGTTGTTCTACTTTTGCTAAAATTTGTTCAATGAGTAGGAAAGGGAAAGTGTTGGTAGCAATGAGTGGGGGTATTGATAGTACCGTTACTGCCCTCATGTTACACAATGAAGGATATGAAGTGATTGGCATTACCATGAAAACTTGGGACTATGCCA
>VIKJ01000044.1 GCA_008080615.1 Chitinophagaceae bacterium
ACAATAGAAAATTACCGTAATTCTATCTATAAAAAATTAGAAATCAACTCTACAGAAGAAATTATTGAATATGGAAAAAGCATTGGGCTAGAAAAATGGAATGAGTAAATGGAAGCACTTAAACTTTTATTGAAATAAAGTGTAATTTCAAACAATAATTACCATCTATGATTGATTCGATTGTAGCCTATTTTTCTCATATACCCAGCCTACACCGTGCCATCATTCTTGCAGGTGGAATTACTTTTTTTTGGATCATTGAAGGGGCCGCGCCTTTGTTTGGCTTTAAATACAACAAATGGAAGCACGCTTCTATTAATATCTTTTTTACCATTACTACCATTGTGATCAATTTTGCTTTCGCTTTATTGATGGTGAAAACCAGTGATTGGGCCATTGCCAATCATTTTGGTTTGTTACAAATCATTGAATTGCCCTTGTGGGCCATGTTGCTTGGGGGCTTGCTGCTATTAGATTTAGTGGGGGCATATTTTATCCATTTTGTAGAACATAAGGTAAAATGGATGTGGAAATTTCATATGGTGCATCATGCAGATACCCATGTAGATACCACTACTGCCAATAGACACCATCCTGGTGAATCTGTTTTTCGTGCAGTGTTTACTATTATTGGTGTTGCGCTATGCGGCGCACCCATGTGGACCGTTATGCTGTATCAAAGTATGAGCGCTGTTCTTTCTCAATTCAATCATGCTAATTTAAGATTACCACTTGCAATAGACAATGCGTTAAGCTGGGTAATTGTTTCTCCTAATATGCATAAAGTGCATCACCATTATCAGCAACCTCAAACCGATAGCAATTACGGAAATATTTTTTCTATCTGGGACCGCTTATTCGGAACCTTTAATTATACCCCTATCGATCAGGTACGCTATGGATTAGATGTGCTAAACGACAGCACCGACGAGCAACTTAACTACCAATTAAAGATTCCTTTCGACGGTAGCATTAAAACACATTATTAAATTCGTTTTTGCGCATCTTTGCATAAATAATTAACATGAAGATTGTTGCTATGATTCCTGCCCGCTATGCGGCTACCCGCTTTCCTGCCAAGCTCATGCAAATGTTGGGAAGCAAAACAGTAATCAGGCATACATACGACAACACCATGGCTACGGGCTTGTTTAATGAAGTGGTTGTGGTAACGGATAGTGATATTATTTTCAATGAAATAACTTCACATGGCGGCAAAGCCATCATGAGTAAAAAAAATCACGAGAGTGGCAGCGATCGTATTGCAGAAGCAGCCGCTAATTTGGAAGTGGATATTATTGTGAATGTGCAGGGCGATGAACCTTTTGTTCAAAAAGAACCGCTAGAAAAACTGCTGGCTACTTTTAATGATCCTACTGTTCAAGTAGCTTCTTTAATGCAAGTATTAAAAGATCAAACCTTAATTGATGATCCCAATTATGTAAAAGTGGCAGTAGACCGCAAGATGAATGCGTTGTTTTTTTCACGCAGTGTAATTCCCTATCCTAGAGATAAAAGTATCAGTATTCCTTATTATGAACATATTGGTGTGTATGCTTTTCGCAAAGAAGCTTTACTCAATTTTACTGCTTGGCCCATCACGCCATTAGAAGCTGCTGAAAAAATAGAGTGCCTGCGCTATTTAGAGTATGGCGTATCTCTTAAAATGGTACTTACTCAATACATGGGTATAGAAATTGATACACCCGAGGATTTAATTAAAGCGGCAAAATTCTTATAGTTTAAAATCTTGAGTTGTATCAATGCTACAACTTATCCATATTATAATTTATCACTACTGTAGCTTGCTAAACTTATAGTTTATCAAACAGTGCCCTTAATTTTTCTTTAGTCATTATCTTTTCCCAATCCTTTCCCAATGCATTTTCCCATAGGGGCTTCATACCCAAGGATACGCCAATCATGGTATCAAATTGATCTTCGGTAAGGCCTTTACAAATGCCCTGCGGAATTTCAATATGGTTCTTCTCTACCATGTACTTAAATTCTTTTACACCTGCAGGATAATATTCTTCTAAGTGATTCATGACTATACAATTTCCTATGCCATGCTTGGTACCCAATAAATAACTTAAGCCATAACTTACTGCATGCGCAACACCCACTTGAGAATAAGCAATGCTCATTCCACCAGCATAAGAAGCCATCATCAATTGATCGTCACATTCATCATCCCATGAATTTTTTTCTACAAATACTTTTTGACAAAGATCCAATGCTTTGGCACCATAGCTTTTACTAAATTCATTTAAATAAGTTCCTTCTAAACTTTCTATGCAATGGATATAGCAATCCATGCCTGTATAAAAGCGCTGATTCGCTGGTGCATCTTTGGTTAATTCCGGATCTAGAACAATTTGATCAAAGGGCGTAAAGTCTGAATTCATTCCTAATTTTCGGGTAGGCCCTGTAAGTACGGTTGTTCTACTTACTTCTGCACCTGTTCCGCTTAATGTAGGAATACCTGCTTTATAAACACCGGCCTGTTGAACCAAATCCCATCCTTGGTAATCGGCAGATGAACCAGGATTGGTCATCATCAATGCAACTGCTTTTGCCAAGTCCATTGTTGAACCACCTCCAATGCCAATCACCCCGCTAATGGTTCCAAATTCTTCTTTGAGAGATTTTGCCAATGCATCTACCTGCGTTGTTTTAGGCTCATAGGTAACATCTGCTAAAATCACTTTGTCTTTACCACGCAATGGAATACGCGATAACAAAGGCTTGCCATCAAAAAAATGATCTACTAAAAATATCATGGGTGCCTCACCCTTTCGCTGAGGTGCTAAAATTTCGTCTAACTGATTAAAACTTCCGCGGCCATAAACCACGTAACTAACCATTTTAAAGTTTCTAAAGCTCATAACAACCGTTTTTCAGATTACAAAGATGCAATTTATTTCCAGATAGATTTCATTGGCCAAAACCAAACATTTTCAAACACCGTAATATTTCCATCACTAAAAAATTCTATGCCCGTATCTTTTTCATCCGGAAATATTTGAGAAGTAAATACCAGTTCACCATTATTGGCATATACTTCAATTATACTTTTATCGAAAAATATATTCAAGTGTACTACCTCGTTTACTGTTTTTAAATACGCATTCTTTTTATTAAAATAAGGATACTGTTTGCTAAAACCACCTGGTGTATTGGTTCTATCAATAAATAATTGCTCTATTGCTGCATCATACCCAATGGTAAAATAACGATTGCCCCCTACAGCAATTTTTACTCCGCTAATGCTGGTGGTTGAAGGACGTAAATCTAATTCCATTTCAAAGCACTGTCCTTTGAACGGCGTGATAAACCTAGATTTTACAGCAGCGCTATTCTTTAACACTTCTGCTGTAGAACGCAAGCTGGCAATGGCTTTGATGGGTTGTTGTACCAACACCCATTCGTTTCCCATTTTTTTAACCGCCAATTTTCTAGGTAAACTCATAGCACCTTTCCAAGGTGAGGTAGGAATTTCATTGGCATAATTCCAGTTGTTTACCCAACCAATGGTGGTTGGTATTTTATCGGGGGTAGTTTTATAAGCAACGGCTGCATAATAATCGGTTCCATAATCGGGACGCATAATTTTATTATACGGATTTTCATTGTAAAATTTTGCTCCATCAAATTCACCTACAAAATATTGCATGGTAGAGTTTTGAGAAACCAGCAATACCCATTTCTTTTTATTGGGTTCTCCTACAATTGGAACTTGCAATAAATCGGGGCATTCCCATACACCACTTGTATCCGATTGCATACCAAAATCACTTTCAAATGCCCATTGTTTTAAACTGAAAGAACTATAAAAGGAAATCAATTTTTCGTTGGGCATGGCTACAGACATGATCCAGCGTTTAGTGGGCTCATGCCAAAAAACATTCGGATCTCTAAAATCACGCATTTGCAAATCCAATACAGGATTGGCCGAATACTTGCTCCAAGACTTTCCATTGTCTATGCTATAGGCCAGGTTCTGTGTTTGCAAAGAACTATCGTGTGCAGTATAAATAGCTACCAATGGTGAATCTTCTTTTTTCAATCCAAAGCCCGATTTGTTTTTGGTATCCGATACCACCGAACCCGAGAACATCATGAATCCATTTTCTTCTCTCAACGCAACGGGTAATTGCTTCCATCTTAATAGATCCTTACTTACTGCATGCCCCCAACTCATATGCCCCCAAATATTCCCAAAGGGATTATGCTGATAAAATAGATGGTATTCACCATTGATGTATACCAAGCCATTGGGATCATTGATCCAGTTTTTCTGCGTAGAAAAATGGTATTGCGGGCGAAACCTTTCTTGATAGTAATCGCTTTGTGCATTGGCCCATAAGCTGGCAGATAAAAATAAGAATAGGGCAAACTTTCTCATATGGTACTTATTAATGGATATGGGTAAATTTAGTAAATAAACCTTCGTTAACGCATTGTTTCCAACTCTTTCTGTAAGCGAAACATTTCATCTCTCAATCGGGCCGCTTCAATAAAGTCTAAATCTCGGGCAGCTTTTTCCATTTCCTTCTTGGTTTGATGGATGGCTTTTTCTACCTGAGGTATGGTTTTATAGTTTATTTGCTCATCTGCAATCTTAGAAGGAACCAGTTGCTCATCTTGTTGCATTGCATAGGGATTAGACGGGTCATAGCCCTTGATATCCAAAACCGATGTTTGAGCAAATACCTGTTCTTTGCTTTTGATGATGGTAGTGGGAATAATATTGTGTAATTGATTAAACGCAATTTGCTTTTCTCTTCGTCGGGCGGTTTCATCAATGGTTCGCTGCATGCTTTCGGTCATTTTATCTGCATAAAAAATAACCAATCCGTTTACATTTCTTGCAGCCCTGCCCGCAGTTTGTGTCAATGATTTTTCGTTTCTAAGAAAGCCTTCTTTATCTGCATCTAAAATGGCTACCAACGAAACTTCTGGCAAGTCTAAGCCCTCTCTTAATAAGTTAACACCTACCAATACATCAATAACACCCAATCGTAGATCGCGCAAAATTTCTACTCTTTCCAAGGTATCAACATCGCTGTGAATGTATTTAGATTTGATATTGATTCTGCCCAGGTATTTATCCATTTCCTCTGCCATTCGCTTGGTTAAAGTAGTAACCAATACTCGATCTCCTCTTTTTACTCTATCGTCTATGGCATCAAGTAAATCATCTATTTGATTAACACTTGGCCTTATTTCAATTGGAGGATCTAATAAACCGGTAGGGCGCACAATTTGTTCTACCACTACGCCGCCCGTTTTTTCCAATTCATATTCACCGGGTGTAGCACTTACAAAAATGGTTTGTCTGGTTAAACTTTCAAATTCATTAAAATTCAATGGGCGGTTATCCATAGCACTGGGTAAACGAAAACCATAATCTACCAATACCAATTTTCTACTTCTATCACCACCATACATA
This sequence comes from Chitinophagaceae bacterium, assembly GCA_008080615.1. Lineage (GTDB taxonomy): Bacteria > Bacteroidota > Bacteroidia > Chitinophagales > Chitinophagaceae > Sediminibacterium. The sequence continues at coordinate 5,456 of VIKJ01000044.1, forward strand.
CCCGCAACCTGCGGTACAGTTTGATGGCTCTCATCAATTACACATAAAAAATCTTTGGGAAAATAATCTAACAAACAAAAGGGTCTAGTGCCTGGTTTTCTTCTATCAAAAAAACGCGAATAGTTTTCTATACCATTGCAATAACCCAATTCACGAATCATTTCTAAATCGTATTCTACCCTTTCTTTTAACCTAGATGCTTCAATGAATTTTCCCGATGCTTTAAAGTATTCTACTTGTTGCATCATTTCATCTTGTATTTCGTGCATCACTTCTACTATCATGTCTTTGGGTGCCAAATACAAATTAGCAGGAAAAATGGCAGCCGTATCCATCAGTCCAATACGCTTACTGGTAGCGGTTTCTATGCTTTCAATCTCTTCTATCTCATCTCCAAAAAAAGTAATGCGATAACCAAAATCTACATAGGGTAAGTTAATATCTACCGTATCTCCCTTTACCCTAAATGTACCCCTGGTAAAATCTCCCTGAGATCTATTGTACAATGAATTTACCAATGCATGCAAAAATCCTTGTCTAGATAAAACCTGGCCTTTCTCTATTCTGATAATTCCATTTTCGTATTCAGTGGGGTTACCCATACCATAAATACAACTCACACTAGCTACTACAATAATATCTCTTCGGCCACTCAATAATTGAGACGTGGCTTGTAAACGAAGCTTGTCTAATTCTTCGTTAATGCTTAAATCTTTTTCAATATAAACACCCGTTACCGGCATATATGCTTCGGGCTGATAGTAATCGTAATAGCTTACAAAATAACCCACCGCATTTTCAGGAAAAAATTGTTTGAACTCACCATATAATTGCGCAACCAGTGTTTTATTATGCGTGAGTACTAAAGTGGGGCGCTGAACCTGCTCAATTAAATTGGCAATCGTAAATGTTTTACCGCTACCGGTTACACCCAATAAGGTTTGATATTGCTCTCCTTCATTCACCCCATCCACCAATTGCTTAATCGCATTGGGCTGATCACCAGCTGGTGTATAAGTAGAATGCAATTTAAATGGCATGTTGCAAATTAATAAAAAAGGGCGGGTAAGGCCCGCCCAATTCAATTGTACTGATATAAATTAACTTATTTGATTTTGCTGATGATGGCTTTCACAGTTGCGTCAATCTGTTTGTCGGTAATGCGCTTGCCGTATATTTCTGTACTACTCCATCCTTGCCAAATTTCTTTATCTGTAGAAGGATCCATCATGGTTAGCGTTAAAGTACCCTCACGAACGGTTTTGGTACTGGTATTGTATCCTAAAAAATTTGTTTTGGCTATTTTTTATAAATAGAAAAAATGGTGATGGGGGGTTCAAAATATTGGTTTCGCTCTTTTTTACCATATATTTTTTTAACAATATTCATGCCCTTGGTAACTTTCCCAAAAGCTGCATACCCTAATTTATCGGAAACATTTTCTCCCCCAAAGTCTAATCCGGGTTCATCATCCATACAAATAAAAAATTCGGTGCCCGCTGTTCCAGGTTCTGCACGCGCTAAAGAAATTACTCCAGTTTTATGTTTAATTCCTGTTACTTGAGTGCTTTCGTGAGGGATACCTTTTACAGCAATCGCTTGTTTATAGTTTGTTTTCCAAATACCTCCCTGAATCAATAATGATTTAGGTGCATTAGATGGCTGATTATCAAAATGCAGAACCCTATAAAATTGTGCATGATCATAATAATCAGCTTCTACATAAGATAAAAACGCCTTAGCAGTAATGGGTGCTTTATCGGCATAAAGCGTTATCTCTATTTCGCCAAATTCGGTTTCAATAACAATGATTGGCCGCTTACTATCTGGAGATTTGCAGGCCGCTATCAGAAGGCAACAGTACAATAATATTTTATAACTCCACTTCATATAGATAATGAATGTACTAAGGAATAATTTCTAATAAGAATACTTGTGACTCTTCTAATGCACTAAAATTATTATCTGCTACCAATATAATTGTCCGATGCCCATTAGGTAAAATGGGTCCCAACGTGATCCCTTCTACATTGTCTATAAATTGAGGTAGATCATCCATATTCAAAAGCAGGGTTTTCTTCATAGGTGTAAATGAAGCGCCGCTTTGCAATGAAAAAATATCTTTCACATCAGAAGCACTTCTTGCATCTGCCAAAAATAATTTGACAGTACATTTTTGTCTTCCTGTTGAATAAGCCCTTTCAACTACTATAAATTGATCATTCCCAATATTCAATATTTCAGGAATGCCGTTTACCTTAAAGGCATTTATTGGATTGGCTGGATATACAATAGGATCGGGCTTGTATGCATATTGTATTGTGTTTTTTTTTGTTTTTACATCAAACTGATAAAAACGCAACCAGGTATTGTTATCAACTACATCAACCCTAGGACCGTCTTCATGTAAGGGTTCTTCTAGGCTAATAAATAATTTCTTATAATCCTCTCCAAAACTCATTCCTTCAATCACTCCATTTTGTCTTGGACCAATATTGTTTCTAGTCATACGCAAATTCCTAGGCAAATAAAATGTATCTAACATTTTTCCGGTTTGGTCCATTATAGTAATAGTAGGATCTACAAGTATTGTATCTTTTCCTTTTATGGCATTTTCACCTTCACTGGTCCATACCCAATTTTTTGCTATAACAT